>JBBIIW010000022.1:0-15696 GCA_037446305.1 Candidatus Rokuibacteriota bacterium | reverse complement strand
CCCGCGGTCTCCGGTCCGCCCGTGGCCGCGACGGCGCCCGCAGTGTCCCCGGCGGCCCCCGACGTCATCGCGCGGCTGAAGCTGCAGGCCCTCGTCTGGTCCGAGGCCCCCCAGCAGCGGATGGTCTTCATCAACGGACGCAAGTACGTCGAGGGGCAGACGGTCGAGGACGACGTCCGGCTGGAAGCCATCACCGAGACCGGCGCGGTCCTCACCTATCGCGGACGGCGATTTGAGCTCAAGCAGTAGGACGGGCGCGCTGGCGCTGCTCGCCCTGTGGCTGGCGGCGTGCGCCACCGTGGAGCCGAGCGCCTCGCGCGCCGACGCCTGGGACGTCGCGCAGCGGGTGATCGGCATGCTGCCCCCGCGAGGGCAGGCCAAGTGGGCGTCGCTCAGCGCCGCCCAGCAGGCCGAGGTGGTGGCCCTGGCCGAGCCGTTCCTCCTCCGCTGGAACGCCGACCGGGACCGGCGGCACCTGGCGGTCATCCTGTCGGCCTTCACGGCCGGCTGGAACGCCCGCGCGCCCGCGCCCGCGGTCACCTGCACGCTCCTGGAAACGGTGCAATGCTACTGACCCGGGCGCGCCCCGCGCTCAGCCCCCGAGGTACAGCCGCCTGACCTCCGGGTCGGCCAGCAGCCGCGGCCCGGGCCCCTCGAAGCGGTTGCGTCCCAGCTCCAGCACGTACCCCCGGTCGGCGATGGCCAGGGCCCGGGCGGCGTTCTGCTCGACCAGGGTGAGCGTGAACCCCGCCTCCTTCATCTCCACCAGCTTCTCGAAGATCAGCGCGACGAACTTCGGCGACAGGCCCAGCGAGGGCTCGTCCAGCAGGATCAGCCGGGGGCGCGTCATGAGGGCGCGGGCGATGGCCACCATCTGCTGCTCGCCGCCCGACATCGTCCCCGCCCGCTGCCGCCGGCGGTCGGCCAGGACGGGGAAGAGCCGGTAGACCCGCTCCAGCGCCTCGGCGATGCGGGCGCGGTCCCGCTCGATGTAGGCCCCCATCTCGAGATTCTCGAGCACGGTCATCTGGGGAAACACGATGCGGCCCTGGGGCACGTAGGCCAGCCCGCGGCGCAGCACCTGGTCCGGGCGCAGTCCGGTGATGTCCTCGCCGTTGAAGCGGACGGTGCCGGCCCGGGGGCGGAGGAACCCCACGATGGTCTTGAAGGCCGTGGACTTGCCGGCGCCGTTGGGGCCGATGATGGCGACGATCTCCCCGGGGTCCACCCGCAGGGTGACGTCGTGGAGGATCTCCATCTTGCCGTAGCCGGCCCGGACCTGCTCGACGGCCAGCAGCGGGGCCCGCGCGCTCAGGACCGGCCCTCACCGGCGTGGCGGGGGGCCCGCACCGTCCTAGGACCCCTCGTGCCGCGCATAGATCACGTACCCGTCGCCGTGCACGACGGGGCGGTAGGGGCCCGCCAGCAGCCGGGCCAGCTCGGGAAACCGCTGCACGCGCTCGTAGCCGCCCGAGGGCCAGCCGCGCTCGAGGACGACGAGCAGCCGGGGTGGCCGGGCGCGGAGGGCCCGCATCAGCTCGGCCCGGAAGGCCTCGCGGGTCGGCGAGTCGAGGTCGTGGAAGAACGGGAAGTCGTAGAGGAAGCGGCTGGGCTGGACGACGCCGAGCCGCAGCAGGGCGTGGATGCCGCCCTCGGTGGTGTCGAGGACCTGGACCTGGTCGCCGGCGGCCAGCCGCGACCGCAGATCATCGGCGAGCGCGGTCACCCGCCGCACCTTCTCGGCGATCCAGCCGTGCTCGGCGGAGGCGACGGCATCGGCGCCCTTGCCGTGGAGCATCACGGCCGCCACCACCAGCGCGGCCAGGATCGAGAGCGCGGCCGGCCACCGGCGGCTGCGCCAGGCCGGCGCCAGCTCGGCGAAGCCGAGCGTGGCGGTGAAGGCAGCCAGGGGGTAGACGTGGTACTCCCAGCCCTTGCCCTGCACGATGTAGTGCGCCAGGCCGTAGCCAACGCCCACCAGCGCCACCAGCCGCCGGGCCCCGAAGGCGCCCCGGGCCAGCGCGTGGCCCAGCCCGATGAGCACGGCCGCGCCCAGCGGCACCCAGACCTGCCAGCGGTGGAAGCCCCAGGTCGCCGGCCGCGCCAGCCGCGCGTACACCGGCACGAGGAAGTCCACCACCAGGGCCCGCCAGGCGGGCCAGGCCCCGAGGGCGGCGACCCACAGGCCGGCGGCCAGGAGGGGCAGCGCGGCGGCCCCGGCGTAGACGGCTGCGGCGCGCCCGCGCGCGCCGGACGGCGCCGCCCCGAGGGCGATGAGCCCGAGGCCGGCGGCCAGCAGCACCGCGTGCGGCTTGATGGTCGCCGCGACGCCGAAGGCCAGTCCGGCCCCCGCCAGCCCCCGCGGACCGGCCGAGCCCTCGACCCAGCGGGCCACGCCGAGGGCGCCCAGGAGCAGGAAGGGGCACATCAGGAAGTCGCGCTGGCCCGCCTGCCAGGGACCGGCGGCCAGGTGGTGGAACGCGAACAGCAGGCCGCCCCCCGCGGCCGCCTCCCAGCCCCAGGCGGCCGCGAACGCCGCCACCGCGCCGGCACCGAGGGCCAGCCAGCCCAGGTCCACGGCGCGCCAGGCGGCGTCGCCGGGGCCGAGCAGTGCCAGCACGCCCAGGTGCAGCAGGTAGACGCCGGGGAAGTTCATGTCGAACAGGTCACGGTAGGGCGCGGCCCCCTCGCTGATGCGCCAGGCGATGTAGTGCATCAGCGGCGCGTCGTGCACGAGGGGCCAGCCGCGCGAGCGCCACGCCAGCGTCCCCACCGCCACCGCGTACCCTCCCAGCAGGGCCACGGCGACCAGCCGCGCCAGCCGGGTCGGGGTTCGCGCGCGGGCGTCGCCCGCGCCCCGGAAGCCCCCGCGGCGCGCTTCACCGGCCGAAGTAGGCTTCAATGACGCGCTCGTCGGCCTGGATCAGCCCCGGCGGCCCCTCGGCGATCTTCTCGCCGTGGTCGAGGACGAAGACCATCTCGCACAGCCCCATGACGACCTTCATGTCGTGCTCGACCAGCAGGACCGTCTTGCCCTGGTCGCGAAGCTGGCGCACCGCGTCCAGCAGCTCGTTGAGCAGCGTGCGGTTCACGCCGGCGGCCGGCTCGTCGAGCAGGATCAGCGACGGGTCGCGCATGAGCATCCGGACGAACTCCACGAGCTTCTGCTGTCCGTAGGAGAGGTTGCCGGCGTACTCGTCGCGCAGCCCGTCCAGCCGGACGAAGCGCAGCAGCTCCCGGGCCCGCGCGATGGCCGCCTCCCGGTCGCCCCGCGTCACCACCAGCAGGTTCTCCAGCGCCGTCAGCTCGGGGAACACCCGGGTGACCTGGAACGTGCGCCCCACGCCCTTGCGGGCGATCTGCCACGGCCGCAGCCGGTCGATGCGCTCGCCGCCGAGCAGGACGCGCCCGGCGTCCGGGCGCTCCACCCCGGTGATGCAGTTGAACAGCGTCGTCTTGCCGGAGCCGTTGGGCCCGATCAGGCCGTGGATCCGGCCGGGGGCGAGCCGGAGCGAGACGCTGTTGACCGCGGTGACGCCGCCGAAGCGCTTGGTGAGGCCCTCGATCTCCAGGACGAAGGCCATCAGATCGTCCGCGGCAGCCGGTACATCACCTGCAGCAGCCCCAGCACGCCGCGCGGCATGGCCAGGACCACCGCGACGATGATGGCGCCGAACAGCAGCGGGTGGACATAGGGGTAGCGGGCCCAGACGATCTCCTGGGCCACGAACAGCACCACGGCGCCCAGCACCGGGCCCCACACCGTGCCCTTCCCCCCGAACAGCGCCATGACGATCATGGTGACGGTGATGGCCAGGGGGAAGACGCTGAGCGGCTCGATGTAGCCCTGGTCGCGCGCGGTGAGCGCCCCCGCGATGCCCGGCCCGATGGCGGAGAGCAGGAAGGCCAGCAGCTTGTGCCGGAAGGTGTCGATGCCCATGGCCTCGGCGGCCACCTCGTCCTCCCGGATCGTCATCAGCCGCAGCCCGAAGCGGGAGGTGACGATCAGGGAGGTGGCGGCGACGACGGCCGCGGCCAGGGCGCCCATCGCGTAGTAGATCTGCACGCTGGCGTACAGGGTGGGCAGCGACAGGCCGTTGCCGCCGCCGGTCAGGCCCTCGAAGTACGAGACCAGGGCCCGCAGGACCTCGTTGAGCCCCAGCATGGCGATGGCGAAGTAGGGCCCCTTGAGGCGGAGGCAGGGCCAGCCGATGACGAGGGCCAGGAGGCCGGCCGCCACCCCGCCGGCCAGCGCGGCCGGCGGCCAGGCCCAGCCGTGGGTCGCGATGAGGATGGCGCCCGTGTAGGCGCCGGTCCCGAAGAAGGCCACGTGGCCGAAGGACACGTAGCCGGTGAGCCCCGAGATCAGGTTCCAGGAGCCGGCCAGGGCCACCCACATGAAGATCTGCAGCATGGCCCGGATGCCGTAGCCGGTGCCGTAGGCCGGATAGAGGGCCAGGGCGACCGCGGCCACGACCAGGGCCGGCAGGAGCTTCCGCGTCACGTCTGGCGGCCGCCGAGCAGCCCGGTCGGGCGGACGAGGAGGACCGCCACCAGCAGCACGTAGGCGACGACCTCGGAGAGCTGCGTGGTCAGGACCAGGGCGGCCAGCTGCTCGACGAGGCCCAGCAGCAGCCCACCCAGCAGCGCCCCGGGGTAGTTGCCGGCGCCCCCCAGCACGATGACCAGGAAGGACTTGAAGGTCCACACCTGCCCCATCTCCGGCTGGATGGCGACGATGACCGCCAGGAGCGAGCCGCCGGCCGCAGCCAGGGCCGAGGCCAGCCCGAAGGTGAGCAGGTGGATGCGGCCCACGTCGATCCCGCACACCATGGCCACCTCCCGGCTCTGGGAGGTGGCGCGGATGGCCTTGCCCAGCCGCGTCCGCTGCAGCACCAGGAAGGCCAGGGCGGTGACGCCGGCGGCGAAGAGGAAGGCGATGACCCGGGACTTCGAGAAGGCCAGCCCGCCGAGCACCCAGGCCCCGGTGATGTACTCCACCGCCCGCAGGTCGGAGGTGAAGGCCAGCTGGGCCAGGTTGACGATGGCGATCGAGATGCCGAAGGTCAGCAGCAGCGAGGACAGCTCGGGGGCGTCCACCACCCGGAAGACGAGCGTGCGCTGGAGGAGCGCGCCGATGACGAACAGGACGATCATGGCCAGCGGCACGGTGAGGAACGGATTGAGGCCCAGGCCGGCCCAGAGGAAGAAGGTGGTGTAAGCCCCCAGCATGAGCAGGGGGCCGTGGGCGATGTTGATCACCCGCATGACGCCGAAGATCAGGGCCAGCCCCAGCGCCACCATGGCGTAGAGGCTGCCGGCCAGGACGCCGGAGACCACCACCTGCCCCAGCATGGTGGGCGTGATGGTCATCGGGCGGCGTCGCGGGCGATCGCGCTAGCGCTGGTTCCAGGGCGGCGTCGGGAACCGGGCCTTGGCGTGCGCCAGCTCCTCGGGCCACACGGTGACCTTCTTGCCATCCTGCCACTGGAAGGTGACCATCTTGTGGGCGACCTGGAAGCCGTCCTGGTCCACCTTGTAGTCGCCGAAGGCGGTGCGCGTCTCCAGCTTCAGCAGCTGCTCGCGCACCCGGTCGCTGTCCAGGCTGCCCGCCTTCTTCACCGCCTCCGTCCAGATCAGGCAGCCCGCGTAGCCCGCCGCCGAGTGGTACACGGGCTCGCGCCCGAACTCCTTGCGGTAGGCCTCGAAGAACTCCTGGTTGCCCGGGTAAGGCAGGGTCGGCTCCCACTGGGTGGCGCCGTAGATGTACTCGGCGTTCTGCTTGAGGAGGTCGTAGAACTCGGGCAGGTCGCCGCCGACGGTCACCCCGAACATCCTGGGGTTGACGTTCAGCTCGCGCATCTGCCGGGTCAGGGCGACGGCGTCGTCGAAGTACGTGGCGGCGGCCACCACGTCCGGGTTGGCCGCCCGGAGCTTCGTGAGCAGGCCGGAGAAGTCCGTGTTGCCCTTGGGGTAGGCCTCCTGGAAGACGACCTGCATGCCCTTCTTCCGCGCCAGCTCGGCGGCGCCGCTGGCCGCCGCCTTCGAGAAGAGCGTGTCCTCGTTGACGATGGCCACCGTCTTGAGGCCGCGCTTGGCCGCCTGGTCGATGAGGCCCTCCAGGTACACCTCGGCCGGGGAGATGACCATGAAGATGTACTTGCGGCCCTTCTTGAAGATCGAGGTGGTGGCGGCCAGCGGCGTCACCATGACCTTCTGGTACTTCTCGGTCACGTTGGCCACGGCCTCCGTGATGGGCGACGAGTACGGCCCGATCACCGCGTCCACCTTGTCCTCGGTGATCAGCTTCTCGTAGAGGCGCACGCCGGTGGCCGGCGTGGACTGGTCGTCGTACACCACCAGCTCGACCTTGCGGCCCAGCAGCCCACCCTTGTCGTTGACCTGCTTGAGGCAGAGCTTGTAGCCCTCGTGCTGGTAGTTGCCGAGCTTGGCGTAGGTTCCCGTGAGCGACAGGGACGCCCCGAGCCGGATCGGCCCCTGGGCATCGACAGGCAGCGCGCTCGCCAGCACCGCCAGAGCGGCAACGAGGGCTCCGAACGCTTTCCACGCCATGGGGGTCCTCCGTGTCACGGCAGTGAGTGGCCCCCACGCATAGCATCCAGCCCCTGCCCTGTCAAGGTTACAGGGCCCGCGAACCACGCTACAGTACGGGCATGCCGGCCCCGCTCGACGGCCTCGTCGTCCTGGACCTCACCAGCCAGCTGTCCGGCCCCTACTGCGCGATGATCCTGGGGGACCTGGGCGCCGACGTGATCAAGGTGGAGCGCCCGGGCACCGGCGACGACACCCGGGCCATGGGGCCGCACGTGATGGGCGAGTCGGCCCCGTTCATGACCTTCAACCGCAACAAGCGTTCGATCACGGTGGACCTCAAGGCCCCGGAGGGCCGCGCCATCGTGCACCGCCTGGCCGCGCGGGCCGACGTGGCTCTGGAGAACTGGCGGCCCGGGACCGCCGCCCGCCTGGGCCTGGGCTGGGACGACCTGCGCGCGCTCAACCCCCGGCTGGTGTACTGCTCCATCTCGGGGTTCGGCCAGACCGGGCCCTACGCCGCCCGGGGCGGCTTCGACCGCATCGCCCAGGGCATGTCGGGGATGATGTCCATCAACGGCGAGGAGGACGGCCCGCCGCTGCCGGTGCCGATCCCCGTCTGCGACATCGGCACCGGGATGTTCGCGGTCATCGGGATCCTGGCCGCCTTGCAGGCGCGCGCGCGCACCGGCGCCGGACAGTGGGTGGACACCTCGCTGCTGGAGACGCCCATCGCCTGGGCCGTCTACGAGGCGGCCTCCTACTTCGCCACCGGGCAGGTGCCGCAGCGTCTGGGGCCCGGCCACCGGACGCAGGCCCCCTACCAGGCCTTCCGCACCGCCGACGGCTGGATCAACCTCGGCGGGGGCTCCGGCACGTTCTGGCCGATCATCTGCCGCACGCTCGGCGTGCCCGAGCTGCTGGACGACCCCCGGTTCGCGAGTCCCGCGCTGCGGGTCCGGCACCGGAAGACGCTGGAGGAGATCCTGGAGGCCCGCTTCCGGACCGCGCCCACGGCGGTCTGGCTGGAGCGCCTGGAGCAGGCCGGTGTCCCGGCCGGCCCCATCCTGACCTACGACCAGGTGTTCGCGGACCCGCACGTCCGCCAGCGCGACATGGTGGTGGAGGTCGAGCATCCGCGGGCCGGGCGTACCCGCCTGCCGGGCATCCCGTACAAGCTCTCCGCCACGCCGCCCCGCGTGCGGCGGCCGGCCCCGACCCTGGGACAGCACACCGTCGAGGTGCTGCGGGAGCTGGGCTACGACGAGGCGGCCATCCGGGACCTGCAGGACCGCAAGGTCGTCTGAACCGAGCGCCGGCTCGGCCGGCGCCATCCTGGTGCCGGGGGAGGCGGACGCGGGCGCGCCCCTCCGCGGAACTACTCGCGGAACTCGAGGTCGAGGATCTCGCGGATGAAGCGGTCGATGGAGACCGGGTAGAACCGCGGGTCGGGCGAGGCGATGAGGCCCGTGTTGATGACCTCCCGGCGGGCCAGCTCCTCCATCACCCGCTCCAGATGGCTCTCGGCGTCCCGGTCCTGGCGGCTGATGGTCAGGTCCTCGCTCTCGAGCGTCAGGCGGGGAGCGTAGCGGAAGCTGAAGACCCGGGCGATCAGCCCGTGGTGCATCAGCTCGCGCTCGCCGAACAGCTCGCCGTAGGTGGGGCCGTCGCGGCCCGGCGCCAGTACCAGTCGCGGGGAGACGCGGATGCGGCCCCGGACCTCGACCGCGCGGCCCGGGCGATCGGGCTCGGGGCCCACCAGGATGTAGGGCAGCACGTGGTAGCCGGCGATGATCCCCGTCAGCGGGCGCCGCAAGACGCGCGTCTCCTCGAAGATGTGGCGCAGCCGCTCGGCGTCGTCCCAGGACTCCATCGGCCCCAGTGTACGCCAGGGCCCCGCCCCGGGCCCGGCCGCCTTCGAGGCGGCCGGCGGGCCAGGGGCCCCGGGGCCGCGGGTCACGGATCGCTGCAGTCCCTGCAGAACGCGCAGCGGGGACAGACGATCTTGCACTGGCGCTCGTCCATCCGCTCGCCGCAGCGGTCGCAGATGTGCACCCACGCGTCGGCCGGGGGGCGCCGCGGGGGCACCGGAACGGGAGGACGATCCACGCCCGCAGCGTGGCACCGGGGTCCCGGGGAAGTCAACACGTTCGCCGGGGGGTGAGCGGCGGGTCGTCGGCACGCGGCGTGCACGGCGTCCCGGCATGACGTCCGTCGTCGCCAGCGGCGAGGCGGTCGACCTCTACCTGGCCGCCCTGCGGAGCCTCCACCGGGCGGGCGTGCCGTTCCTGGTGGGCGGCGCCTACGCGCTCGAGCGCTACACCGGGATCTGCCGCGACACGAAGGATCTGGACGTGTTCGTCCAGCCCGCCGACTGCGAGGTCACGCTGCGGGCCTTCCGCGCGGCCGGCTTCAAGGCCGAGGTGGTGTTCCCCCACTGGCTGGCCAAGGCACTGACCGGCAACGAGACGATCGACATCATCTTCAGCTCGGGCAACGGCTGCGCCCGGGTGGACGAGGGGTGGTTCGAGCACGCCGTGGCCGACCGGGTGCTCGACCTGCCCGTCCGGCTCGTGCCCCCCGAGGAGATGATCTGGTCGAAGGCGTTCATCATGGAGCGCGAGCGCTACGACGGCGCCGACATCGCCCACCTGCTGCGGGCCCGGGCGGCGACGCTGGACTGGGCGCGGCTGCTCCGGCGGTTCGGCCCCCTCTGGCCGGTGCTGCTGAGCCACCTGACGCTGTTCTTCTTCGTCTATCCGGGGCACCGGCACACGGTGCCGGCCCGGGTCATGCGGGAGTCTCCTCCGCCGCCTGGAGCGCGAGGCGGGACAGACCACGGCCGACGAGCGGACGGCCCGGCTCTGCCGGGGAACGCTGCTCTCCCGGGCCCAGTACCTGGTGGACACCGAGTGCTGGGGCTATCACGATGCCCGGCTGGCCGGCGGGACGACGAGCGAGGCCGACATCGCCGCCTGGACGTCGGCCATCGACGAGCCGCGCCCCGGCGACGGCCGATGACGGGCGAGGGCCGCGCCGTCCGGTGCGCCGCCCTCGGCGACCTGCACTGCGGCCGGGTGCCGGCCGACGTGCTGGCGGGGCTCCTGGGCCGGGCGGGGCAGGAGGCGGACGTCCTGCTCCTCTGCGGCGACCTGACGGACCGCGGGCTGGAGGACGAGGCGCGGGCGCTGGCCAGAACCATCACGAGCGTGGTGCGCATCCCGGTCGTGGCCGTGCTGGGCAACCACGACTACGACGCCGGCCAGGAGGCCGCCGTGCGCGGCTGGCTCACCGATGCCGGGGTCCGGCTGCTGGACGGCGACTCGCTCGAGGTGGCCGGCATCGGCTTCGCCGGCGTCAAGGGCTTCGGCGGCGGCTTCGGCGACCGGGCGCTGCAGCCCTGGGGCGAGGCCGCGATCAAGCGGTTCGTCCACGAGGCGGTGGACGAGGCCCTCAAGCTCGAGTCCGCCCTGGCCAAGCTCCGGACGACCGAGCGGGTCGTGCTGCTGCACTACACGCCGATCGAGGCCACCGCGAAGGGCGAGCCCCCGGAGATCTTCCCCTTCCTGGGCTCGAGCCGGCTGGAGGAGCCGCTCACCCGGTACCCGGTGAGCGCGGTCTTCCACGGCCACGCTCACGGCGGCAGCCCCGAGGGGCGCACGCGCGTGGACACGCCCGTCTACAACGTCGCCCTGCCGCTGCTGCAGCGGCTCTATCCCGACCGGCCGCCGGTCAGGGTGGTGGAGCTCCGGGTGTAGGCGGGGCTGGGCGGGCGGTCTCGCAGCACCGCGCCCACCAGGCCTGGCCGCGCTCGTACCCTCGCCGGAACGCCTCCGTCGCGTGCGCCTCCGGATAGCGTGGCTGCAAGTGCGCGCGCACCGCCTCGTAGGGCCGGCCCCGGTGCTCGCCGTCCAGGGCGGCCTCGAAGCCCTGCCGGTAGAGCCGCTCGTCCCGGTCGAAGGCCCCTCCGTGCCGGGTCTCGTGCTCCCGCTCGACATCGCGCAGCCCGATCCACCACTGCTCGCGCGCGGCGTCGAGGCTCTCGGCCCCGGCGCCCGCCAGCGCCTCCCGCGCCGCGGCAGCCTGCCCGGCATCCTCCACGACCGCCACCACCACGCTCCGGCTGTGGCGCAGCGCCTCTTCGTAGAGGTACAGCTCGTCCTTCGGCAGCCCGAGATCCAGGGACCGCTCGAAGGCCCGCCCGGCCGCGGCCCCCGCCGTCCCCGGCGCCGCCGCGCCCAGGGCCCCGGCGGCCTCCCGGCGGGTTCTGAAGATGCCTGCGGTGGTCTGCATGATGGTCTCCCCGGGAGCGGGCCCGCCTCCCGCTGCCCGGCGATGCGCATTCCGTGCCACGAGCCCGGGTGGGCCCCGGGCTTCCGATCCGGGTGACTCGTGCTATAACCTGGGGCACTTTTCGCATGGGCCGGTCCGCCTCCCCGTCGCCGCTGCTGGCGGTCCGCGGCGTCTCGATGCGCTTCGGCGGCATCGTGGCGCTGGACGCGGTGTCGTTCGAGATGCCGGAGGGCCAGATCGTCGGCCTCATCGGCCCCAACGGGGCCGGCAAGACCACGCTGTTCAACTGCATCAGCCGTCTCTACACCCCGCACCAGGGCGATATCCTGCTGGCCGGCCGGTCGATCCTCGACCTGAGCCCCCACCGCATCGCCGCGCTTGGCGTCGGCCGCACCTTCCAGAACCTGGCCCTGTTCGCGTCCATGTCGGTGCTGCAGAACGTGATGGTGGGCGTGCACAGCCGCACCCGCGGCGACTTCCTGTCCAACGCGCTCAGGCTCCCCGCCGTGCGGGCCGAGGAGCACGCCATGCGGGCGACGGCCATGGAGCTGCTGGCCTTCCTGGGTCTCGAGGCGCTCGCCGATCACCCGGCCGCCGGCCTGCCCTTCGGCACGCTGAAGCGCGTCGAGCTGGCCCGGGCCCTGGCCGGCAGCCCCCGGCTGCTGCTCCTGGACGAGCCGGCCGGAGGGCTGAACCACGAGGAGGTGGACGCGCTGGCCGCCCTGGTGCGCGCCATCCGCGACGAGCGCGGTGTGAGCGTCCTGCTGGTCGAGCACCACATGAACCTGGTGATGCAGGTGTCCGAGCGCGTGGTCGTGCTGGACTTCGGCCGGAAGATCGCCGATGGCCCGCCGGCCGCCGTCCGCCAGGACCCCGAGGTGATCCGGGCCTACCTGGGCACCGACGGGAGCGCGGGCTGATGCCGCCGCTGCTCGAGGTCGAGGACCTGGAGGCCCGCTACGGCTGGACCCAGGTCCTCCACGGGCTGCGGTTCGCCGTCGAAACCGGCGGCATCACCACGATCCTCGGCGCCAACGGGGCCGGCAAGACGACCACGCTGCGGGCGGTGTGCGGCACGGTGCGCACCTCCGGCGTCATCCGCTTCGACGGCCGGCGCATCGACGGCCGGCCCACCGAGGACCTGGTGCGCCTGGGGATCGGCCACGTCCCCGAGGGCCGGGGCACCTTCGTCAACCTCACCGTCGAGGAGAACCTCCGGCTGGGCGCCTACGCCCGGCGGGACCGCGACCGGCTGGGGGAGGACTTCGAGCGGGTCTACCAGCACTTCCCGATCCTCCGCGAGCGCCGGCGGCAGCTGGCCGGCACGCTGTCGGGGGGCGAGCAGCAGATGCTGGCCATCGGGCGGGCCCTGATGCTGCGCCCGCGGCTGCTCCTCCTCGACGAGCCCTCGCTGGGCCTGGCCCCGCTCGTCGTGCGGGAGATCTTCCGGATCGTGCGGGTGATCAACCGGGACGAGGGCGTGAGCGTGCTGCTGGTGGAGCAGAACGCGGCCCTGGCCCTGGAGCTGGCCGACCACGCCTACGTGCTGGAGACCGGGCGGGTCGTGCTGGGCGGCCCGCCGGCCATCCTCAAGCAGGACGACGCCGTCCGGCGCTCGTACCTGGGGTACTGACGTGGACATCTTCCTGCAGCAGGTCGTCTCGGGGCTGGCCACCGGCGGCATCTACGCGGCCCTGGCGCTGGCCCTGGTCATGATCTACCAGGCCACCGACGTCGTGAACTTCGCCCAGGGCGAGATGGCCATGTTCTCGACCTACATCGCCTGGACCCTGATCAACGCCGGCGCGCCCTACTGGCTGGCCTTCGTGGCCACGCTGGTCATGGCCTTCGTGGGAGGCCTGCTCATCCAGCGCCTCGTCATCCGGCCGGTGGAGCAGGCGCCGGTGCTCACCATCGTCATCGTGTGCATCGGCCTGCTGGTGATCCTCAACAGCCTGGCCGGCTGGATCTACTCGTACATCCAGAAGCCCTTCCCCAGCCCCTTCCCCCGGGAGCCCATCCGGCTCGGCGCGGTCGTCTTCGGCACGCACGATCTGGGGGCCATCGGCGTGACGCTGCTGGTGCTCCTCTTCCTGTTCGTCTTCTTCCGCTACACCACCCTGGGCCTGGCCATGCGCGCCGCCGCCCAGAACCCGGCTTCCAGCCGGCTGTGCGGCATCCGGGTGGGCTGGATGCTGGCCATCGGCTGGGGGCTGGCGGCCCTGGTGGGCGCGGTGGCGGGGATGATGGTGGCGCCCAAGGTCTTCCTCGACCCCAACATGATGTCGGGCATCCTGATCTATGCCTTCGCCTCGGCCACCCTGGGCGGCTTCACGAGCCCGGGCGGGGCGGTGGTGGGGGGGCTGCTGGTGGGCGTGATCGAGAACCTGGTGGGCACCTACGTGTGGTTCATCGGCACGGAGCTGAAGCTGACGGTGGCCCTGGCCATCATCATCATCGTCCTGGTCGTCAAGCCCAGCGGCCTCTTCGGCCGGGCCGCGGTGCACCGGGTATGACCGCCCCCCGCGGCTGGCGCCTGGCCGGGCTGGCGGTGGCGCTGACGGTCGCGCTGGCGCTTCCCTTCGCGCTGAGCGGCTTCCGGCTCTTCCAGTTCACCCAGGTCTTCATCTACGCCATCGCGCTCCTGGGATTGAACATGCTGACCGGCTACAACGGGCAGATCTCGCTGGGCCACGGGGCCTTCTACGCCATCGGGGCCTATGCCGCCGCCATCATGATGGAGCGGTGGTCCGTGCCCTTCGTGGCCACGCTGCCCGTCGCCGGCGTGCTGTGCCTGGTGGCCGGCTTCCTGTTCGGCATCCCCGCCCTGCGGCTGGAAGGCCTCTACCTGGCCCTGGCCACCTTCTCCCTGGCCCTGGCCGTGCCGCAGATCCTCAAGTACTTCGAGGAGTGGACCGGTGGCTCCCAGGGCATCGTGCTCCTGAAGCCGGAGCCGCCCGGCGGCCTGCCCCTCAGCGCCGACCAGTGGCTGTACCTGGTGAGCCTGGCGGTCCTGATCGTCCTCATCGTCCTGGCCTGGAACCTGCTGCGCGGCCGCACCGGCCGGGCGCTGGTCGCCATCCGCGACCACCCCATCGCCGCCGAGGCCATGGGCATCAACAGCGCGCTCTACAAGGCCCTGACCTTCGGCGTCAGCGCCGGCTACACGGGGGTGGCCGGGGCGCTGTCGGCCGGCGCCATCGCCTTCGTGGCCCCCGACGCCTTCAACGTCTTCCTGTCCATCACCCTGCTGGTCGGCATCGTGATCGGGGGGCTGGCCTCGATCAGCGGCGCCATCTTCGGCGCCCTGTTCATCCAGTTCGTCCCCAACTGGGCCCAGGACATCTCCCGGGCCGCCCCCTGGGCCATCTACGGCGCCTTCCTGATCGTCTTCATGTACCTGATGCCGCGCGGCATCGCCGGCGCCCTGCGGATGCTCGCCGGCCGGCTGCTGCGGCCGCGGCCCGGCCCGGCCGCCACGGGCGCGCCGGCGCCGGATGTGCGATGATCTCCGCCACCCCTGCTGCACTCCCGGTCCTGATCCGGGAAAGGAGGACGACTCCATGAAGCTCCGGGTTTCCCTCGCGCTGGCCGTGGTCGTGGCCCTCGGCCTGGTCGCCGCCGGCGCCGGCGCCCAGCAGGCGCCGGGCGTGACGGCCACCGAGATCAAGATCGGCAACACCAACCCGTACAGCGGCCCGGCCTCGGCCTACGGCACGATCGGCAAGGTGATCGGCGCCTACTTCAAGAAGATCAACGAGGAAGGCGGCATCAACGGGCGCAAGATCAACTACATCTCCTACGATGACGGCTACAGCCCGCCCAAGACCGTGGAGATGGTGCGCCGGCTGGTCGAGCAGGACGAGGTCGCCTTCGTCTTCCAGACGCTGGGCACCCCGACCAACAGCGCCATCCACCGGTACATGAACCAGAAGCAGGTGCCGCACCTCTTCGTGGCCACCGGCGCCACCAAGTGGGGCGACCCCAAGAACTTCCCGTGGACCATGGGCTGGCAGCCGACCTACCAGACCGAGGGGAGGATCTACGCCCAGTACATCCTCAAGAACATCCCGGACGCGAAGGTCGGCATCCTGTACCAGAACGACGACTACGGCAAGGACTACCTCAAGGGCTTCAAGGACGGGCTCGGCGACGCCGCCCGGCGCGTCATCGTGGCCGAGCAGTCCTACGAGGTGACGGACCCCACCGTCGACTCGCAGATCGTCAACCTCAAGAACAGCGGCGCCAACGTCTTCTTCAACATCACGATCCCGAAGTTCGCCGTCCAGGCCATCAAGAAGGCGCACGACATCGGCTGGAAGCCGACCCACTTCCTCAACAACGTCTCCTCCTCGGTCCAGGTTGTGCTGCGGCCGGCCGGCACCGACGCCTCCCGCGGCCTCATCACGACGCTGTACCTGAAGGATCCCACCGACCCGCAGTGGGACAACGACCCCGGGATGAAGGAGTGGCGGGCCTTCATGGCCAAGTACTACCCGGAGGGCAACACGGCCGACGGCTTCAACGTGTACGGCTACACGGTGGCCCAGACGCTGGTCCACGTGCTCAGGCAGTGCGGCAACGACCTGAGCCGGGCCAACATCATGAAGCAGGCGGCGAGCATCAAGGACCTGGCGCTGCCGCTCCTGCTGCCGGGGATCAAGATCAACACCGGCCCCGACGACTACTACCCGATCGAGCAGGAGCAGCTGGCCAAGTTCGACGGCGAGCGCTGGGTCCTGTTCGGCGAGGTCTACGACGCCTCGAAGAAGTAGCGCGGGCACGAGACCGACACGGACCGGGGGGAGGGAGGGGGTCCCCCCGAAACCTGCCGACAACTGCTCACAGGTT
>JBBIIW010000021.1:0-16675 GCA_037446305.1 Candidatus Rokuibacteriota bacterium | reverse complement strand
CTGCTGGCGCTCGTGCTGGCGCCCGCCATCCCCCTGCCGGCCCGCTTCCTGCCGGACATGACCGCCTCCAGCGAGGACGAGGAGAACCGCGAGCGGCCCCAGGCCGGCACCCTGGAGGAGGCGCGCCGGGCCGAGCCCGGCCGCCAGCGCCAGCCCGCCGCCTTCGAGGAGCGGGACTGGACGCAGCGCGGGGCCAGCGGCGCGGCCCCGACCGCGGGCGATCTGAGCGCCATCTTCAAGGACACCGCCATCGCCAGCCAGCGGCCGGACTTCAACAGCTTTCTCAAGAAGGGCGACGAGCGCCTCAAGCTGCTGGAGCAGGTGGACCGCCTGCCCGACCTGCAGGCGGACTTCACCGCCAGCCAGTACAAGATGATCTTTCGCAAGTCCAAGGCCCTGACGGCCGGCCTGCGGCCCGATCAGATCTCGCCCGAGAAGCTGCGCGAGCTGCTGGACGAGATGCAGCGCCTGGGGCGCAAGGACGGCGGCAACTGGGGCTCGGACGTGGCCGAGGGCATGGAGGCCCTCGAGTACGGCGAGCAGGACAAGGCCCTGGAGGCCATGGAGAAGGCGCTGAACAAGCTGCGGGCCATGGAGGAGGCGCAGCGGGCGGGCAAGAGCCTGCGCGGCGGGCGGGAGCCCGACCAGCGCCAGGCCTCCCGGGACCGGAGCGGCGGCGCCGAGGGCGCCGACGAGGGCGACTTCGGGGAGGGCGAGGGGCTGCTGCCGGGCAAGGGCCGGAGCCCCCAGGCCAAGGGCGATCCAACGCAGCGGCTGCGCGCGCAGCCGTACGACGTCGGCGTGGAGGGCGAGTCCCGCAAGGGGCGCAAGGACGCCTACGACACCAACATGACGGGCCGCGGCGGCAAGATGGGCTCCCGGCTCGGCTACCTGGGCGTCATCGGGCAGTACCGCAAGTCCATGGAGGACGCGCTGGCCCGCGAGCAGGTCCCGCGCGACTACCACGACCAGATCCGGGACTACTTCCAGTCGCTGGACGAGCGGTAGCGTGCCCGCGGCGACCGGCAGCACGCTGTTCCCCCCCGAGTTCCTGGCGCAGCTGGAGCGGCTGACGCTCGCCTCCCGGCGGACGTTCCGGGGGCGCATCAAGGGCGAGCGGCGGAGCCCGCGCAAGGGCCAGAGCGTCGAGTTCTCCGACTACCGGCCCTACGGGATCGGCGACGACCTGCGCTACGTGGACTGGAACATCTTCGGGCGCCTGGACCGCCTGCACGTGAAGCTCTTCGTGGACGAGGAGGACCTGTGCCTGCACCTCCTGGTCGACGCCTCGCGCTCGATGGGGTTCGGGCGGCCGGCCAAGCTGGAGTATGCCGTGCGGCTGGCGGCGGCGCTGGCCTTCGTGGGGCTCGTCAACCACGAGCGGGTGGGCCTGGGCGTCCTCCGCGACCGCCTGACCGAGGGCTGGCCGCCCGTGCGCGGCCGCAGCCAGTTCCCGGCCCTGACCCAGTCCCTGCTCGGCCTGCAGGCCGACGGCCGGACCGGGCTCAACGAGGGGCTGTCCACCTACGCGCTGCGGGCCCGGGAGCCGGGCCTGGCGGTGCTCATCTCGGACCTCCTGGACCCGGCCGGATACGACCGCGGCCTGCGCGCGCTGCTGGAGCGGCGCTTCGAGGTGCACGTGGTCCACCTGCTGGCGCCCGAGGAGCTGAACCCGACGCTGAGCGGCGACCTCCGGCTGGAGGACGCGGAGACCGGCGAGGTGCGGGAGATCACCGTGGACAGCGAGGCCCTCCGCGACTATCGTCAGCGCCTGCGCGAGTTCCTCGAGCAGGCCGAGGCCTTCTGCCACGCCCGGGAGATCGGCTACCGGCGGGCGACCACCGACATGCCGCTCGAGCAGTTCCTCCTGGCGCACCTGCGGGGGCTGGTCCTGTCGTGAGCCTGCTGACCCCGCTCGCCCTGGCCGTGTTTGCGCTGTCCCTGCCGCTCGTCCTCCTCTACTTCCTCAAGGTCCGGCGCCGCCAGCAGGTGGTGCCGAGCCTGCTCCTCTGGCAGGCCTCGTTCCGGGAGCGCGAGGCCTCGGCCTTCTTCCAGCGCCTGCAGCGCGACCCGCTGCTGCTCCTGCAGATCCTGGCCCTGGCCGCCCTGACCCTGGCCCTGGCCCGGCCGGCGGTGACGGTGATGGGGCAGGGGGCCCGCAAGGTCGTGATCGTGCTCGACACCTCGGCCTCCATGAAGACCCGCGACGTGGGCGGCTCGCGATTCGCGGCGGCCCGGGCCCAGGCCGCCGGCCTGGTGAACGGGCTGGGCGAGGGCGCCGAGGTCATGGTGGTCGAGGCCGGCGTGCAGCCGCGCGTGCTGGCCCCGCTCAGCCGTGACCGCGAGCGGGCGGTGGCCGCCATCCGGTCGGCATCCGCGCGCGACCTGCCCAACCGGCTGCCGGAGGCGGTCCGGACCGCCCGGGCCCTGGTCGGCAGCGATCCCCGGGCCGAGATCCACGTGTTCACGGACGGCGCCTTCGCCCGGCCCGCCGGGCCGGAGGCCGAGGACCCGCGGGTGCGCTGGGTGGGGGTCGGCCGGGGCGGCCACAACGTCGGCATCACGAGCCTGGCCATCCGCAAGAGCTACTACGGCTCCTTCGACTACCAGGCCTTCGCCTCGCTGATCAACTACTCCCCGGACCCGCAGACCTTCACGTTCACGCTCGACGTGGACGGCACCACGGTGGCCGACAAGCGCCTGACGCTGGAGCCGAACGTGCGCCGGTCGCTGGTGCTGCCCCTGAGCCACGGCGGCGGCGGCATCGTGCGGGCCAGCGTGGATGTGCGCGACGACCTGAGCACGGACAACACCGCCTGGGCGGTGCTGCCGCCGCCGCGGAAGATCGCGGTGCTCCTGGTCAGCCCCGGCAACCTCTTCCTGGAGAAGGTGCTGCGGACGGATCCCCAGGTGGCGCTGGAGGTGCGCAGCCCTGACCAGTACCAGGGCGGGATGGCCGACGCCGACGTCGTGGTCCTGGACTCGGTGAGCGGCGTCCGCGTGGGGCCGGGTCGCTTCGTCTTCGTCAACGCGGTGCCGCCCGACCTGCCGCTGGAGGTGCTGGGCCGGATCGAGCGGCCGCAGATCATGGACTGGGATCGGACGCACCCCGTGATGCGCCACGCGGACTTCTCGCGGGTGGCCATCGAGGACGCGCTCCGCGTCCGGCCGCTGACCGCCGGCCGGCCCCTGGTGGAGGCCGTCGGCGGTCCGCTCATCTACGCCATCGAGGAACCGGACCGGAAGGCGATCTTCGTCGGCTTCGACCTCTTCCGGACGGACTTCCCGCTCCGGGTGGCCTTCCCGCTCGTGCTGTCCAACGGCCTGCGCTGGCTGCACCCGGCCGGGCAGGACGAGGCGTCGCTCCAGCTGGCGGCGGGCCAGCCCATCCTCCAGCCGGTGGCGCACGGGGTGACGGACGTGACGGTGACCACGCCGGGCGGCCGGACGGTCAAGGCGCCGGTGACCCGGGGCGTGGTCAGCTTCACCGAGACGGACGAGATCGGCGTCTACACCCTCACCACCGCCAAGGGCCAGATGCGGATCGCCGTCAACCTGGCCGACGCCGAGGAGTCCAACGTCGTGCCGCGGCCGTTGCCGGAGGGCGGGCGGGCGCCGGAGGCCGCCGCGGCGGCGGTTCCGGTGCAGCGCGAGCTGTGGCAGCTGTTCGTGGTCCTGGCGCTGGTGCTGCTGGTCCTGGAGGCCGTGCTCTACTGGCGTCGGCAGAGCGCCGGACGCTTCACGGCGCCGCCGGCGGCGGGCGACCGCTGGGCCCTGGCGCTGCGCGGGGCCCTGGTGGTCGTCCTGGCCCTCACGCTGCTCAAGCCGACGGTGCCGCGGTGGGTGGACCGCCTCAACGTGGTCTTCCTGCTCGACCACTCCGACAGCATCAGCCTGGCCGGCCGCGAGCGCGCCTGGCGGTTCGTCAGCGAGGCGGTCAAGCACATGCGGGGCAGCGACCGGGCCAGCGTCGTGGTCTTCGGCGAGGACGCGGTGGTGGACCAGCCGCTCGCGGCCCGGACCGAGCTGCAGCGGCCGCAGGCCGAGGTGGCGGGGCGGGGCACCAACCTCTTCCAGGCGATCCAGCTGGCCCTGGCCACGCTGCCGCCCGGGCAGGCCAACCGCATCGTCATGCTGAGCGACGGGCGCGAGAACCTGGGGCACGCCATGGCCGGGGCCCAGGCCGCCAAGGACAGCGGCGCCGACCTCTACTACGTGCCCTCGCCCCTGACCTTCGCCCAGGAGGTGGTCGTCGAGTCGCTGGCCCTGCCGCAGGAGGTCAAGTACGGCGAGCCGTTCCAGGCCCGGGTGGTGGTGTGGAGCCTCAAGGACGGCCAGGGGCGCCTGTCGCTGTTCCGCAACGGGGAGTTCCTCGGCTCGCAGGTCGTCCGCCTCACCGCCGGCAAGAACGTCTTCAGCTACCGGCAGGCGCTGGACGCCAGCGGCATCCACGTCTACCAGGCGGCGCTGGAGGTGGAAGGCGACACCATCGAGGAGAACAACCGATCGGTCGGCACGGTCGTCGTGCGCGGCCGGCCGCAGGTCCTGCTGGCCGAGAAGGACCGCAGCCACGCCCAGTCCCTGGCCGCCGCGCTGCGCTCGCAGAACATCCAGGTGACGGTGGTCGACGCCGGCCAGATCCCCAAGGACCTGGCCGGGCTGCAGAAGTACGACGGCATCATCCTCTCCAACGTCTCCTCCCTCAAGCTGACTCGCGGCCAGATGAGCAACATCCGGGACTACGTCCGCGATCACGGCGGCGGCCTCATCATGGTCGGCGGCGAGGAGAGCTTCGGTCTCGGCGGGTACTACCGGACGCCGATCGAGGAAGCGCTGCCGGTGACCATGGAGGTCAAGCAGAAGGTCGAGATCCCCAGCCTGGCCGTGGTGCTTTCCGTCGACCGCTCGGGCTCCATGGCCATGTCCACCGGCGACGAGAAGGTCACCAAGCTCGACCTGGCCAAGGAGGCGGCGCACCTGGTGGTGGACCTGCTCGACGACCGCAACGAGGTGGGCGTCCAGAGCTGGGACACCGAGTTCGTCTGGGACGTGTCCGTGCGGGCGGCCCGCGACAAGAGCGCCGTGCACCACGCCATCGCGACCATCAAGGCCGGGGGCGGGACCGACGGCTATCCGGCCCTCAAGGAGGCCTACTCGGTCCTGTTCGAGCGCCCCGCGCTGCTCAAGCACGTCATCTTCCTGTCCGACGGGCAGATGACCCGCGGCGACTTCGCGGGATTGCTGCGGCGGATGGCCAAGGACAAGATCACGGTCTCCACGGTGGCCATCGGCAAGGACGCCGACCTCCAGCTCATGGTGGACATCGCCAAGTGGGGGCGCGGCCGCTTCTACTACACCGAGGACTCCACGACCATCCCGCGCATCTTCACGCTGGAGACCCAGCTGGCCTCGAAGGCCTCGCTCATCGAGCAGCCGTTCCGGCCCCAGCTGACGGCCCCCGGGCACGAGGCCCTGCAGGATATCAACTGGAAGGCGGTGCCGCCGCTGGGCGGGTACGTGGCCACCACGGTGAAGAGCACCGCCGAGCTGGCGCTGATGAGCCATCAGGAAGACCCCATCCTGGCCACCTGGCGGTACGGGCTGGGGCGGGCCGCCGCCTTCACCTCGGACGCCAAGGCCAAGTGGGGCGTGCTCTGGCTTCGCTGGCGCGACTTCAACAAGTTCTGGGCCCAGCTGACCCGGTGGACCCTGCGCAGCGGCTCCCGCACCGACACCGTGACCATGGTGGAGCGGCGCGACGGCATGGGCGAGGTCGTCGTGGACGCCGTGGACGGCAAGGGGGAGTTCATCAACTTCCTGGACTCGCAGGTCGGGGTGGTGACGCCCAACCGCGAGCGCTTCGTGATCGACCTCGAGCAGGTCGGACCCGGCCGCTACCGGGGACGGTTCCCGGCCCGCGAGGAGGGCGTGTACCTGGTGGGCATGGCCCAGCGGCGGCAGGAGCAGGTGGTTGGCTCGCAGCTGGCCGGTCTGGTGGTACCGTATGCTCAGGAAGTTCGCGATCTGGGCGTCGACGAGGCGCGGCTCCGGGAGCTGGCCGAGCTGACCGGAGGGGGCGCGCTGGAGCAGCCGGCCGACGCGTTCCAGCGGGGGCGGCGACACTCGCGTATCGCGGTGGATGTCTGGCCCTGGCTGGTCGGGCTGGTGGCCGTCATGATGGTGCCCGAGATCGCGCTGCGGCGCCTGGGGGCCGGCACCTGGTCTCACCTGGTCCCCGGCCGCCGGCGTCG
Organism: Candidatus Rokuibacteriota bacterium; assembly: GCA_037446305.1. Classification (GTDB taxonomy): domain Bacteria; phylum Methylomirabilota; class Methylomirabilia; order Rokubacteriales; family CSP1-6; genus JBBIIW01. The sequence goes on along the minus strand of JBBIIW010000021.1, from coordinate 10,424 downwards.
CGCGGAAAGGGGGAAGACCGATGCGTGATCCCCGCATCCGTCTGCTCGCCGGCCTCCTCATGCTGCTGCCGGTGGTCGGGGCCTCGGCCTCGACCAAGCCGCGGGTCGTCCTGGTCGCGCCCTTCGACGCCAGTGCCCTGCCGGCCGACGAACGGTGGATCGGCGAGGGCGTGGCCCAGACCATCGTTCTCGGCCTCACCCAGCACGCCGCCTTCGTCCCGGTGGACCGGGAGCGCCTGCGCGCCCTGGGGCATCCCGAGACCTGGGGCGAGGCCGTCGTCGTCCAGGCGGCGCGCAGCGTCCGGGCCGACGCGGCCATGTTCGGCGAGATCGAGGCCCGGGAGCGGGAGCTGATCATCCGCCCCAAGCTCGTGGAGATCCGCGGGGGCACCCCCGGCGAGGTCACGCGCCTGGAGCCGGTGACGGTGGCCGAGGGCGAGCTGCTGGAGCGGCTGCCGGCCGTCGTCGTGGCCTACGTCCGCACGCTGAAGGTCCCCCTGGAGGGCGCTGACGCGGCCCGGGTGGAGCGGGCCGCCCAGCCCACCCGCTCGCTCAAGGCCTTCGAGCTGTTCGCCCGCAGCCACATGGCGCTGCGGCGGGGCGGGCAGGACGGTCACGAGAGCGCCGCCGACCTGCTGGCCCGCGCCATCGAGAACGACCCGAGCTTCGTGGTGGCTCACTACACCCTGGGCCTGGTGCACCAGGCCCTCGGCAACCGCTGGAAGGCAGCCGCGCAGTTCCGGGCCTCGACCCAGCTCGATCCCAACTATCCCGAACCCTACAAGGCCCTGGGCGATCTCTTCCTGGCCGCGCCGCGGCGGCTCTTCGACCAGGCCGTGGAGGCCTACGCGAAGGCCATCGAGCTCCGCCCGTTCTACGCCGAGGCCCACGTGGGGCTGGGCGACGCCCGGGCGGCGAAGGGGGAGATCGACGCCGCCGTGGCCGCGTACCAGAAGGCCCTCAGCTACAACCCGACCAACCCGCGGGTCTACATGAGCCTGGGCAAGATCTACTACGGCGAGAAGGGCCTCTATTACGAGGCCGTGAACGCCTACAAGAAGGCCATCGAGCTCGACCCCGGATCGGTCACCGCCCGGATGGGGCTGGGCGAGGTGTACGAGGACAAGGGGCTGTGGAACGAGGCGATCGACGAGTACCGCCGGGTCATCGAGCTCGACCCCAAGCACACCGGCGCCATGTACAACCTCGCCATCGTGTACGAGAAGGTGGATCCGCGGGAGGCCATCGCCCAGTGGGAACGCTACATCGCGCTGGCCTCCCAGCTGCCGTCCGAGAAGGACTGGGTGGACATCGCCCGCCAGCACCTGCGCAAGCTGCGGAACCAGATCAAGGAGTAGCGGGGCGGCCGGGCCGCCCCGCCCGCCACCCGAGCCCGCCCGGTCTCGCGCCAGTCCCCTGCGCCCTCCCCGGCTCCGCGCTTCGCCGGTCCGCCGGGGCGATGCCGGTATGATGGACGCGGGACGTCGTGCCCTCGACCGGAGGACTCGGGTCATCGACCGGGAGGATGGTGTGGAGGAGCTGCGGAAGGACCCCACGCGGGGCCGCTGGGTGCTGATCCGCCCCAAGGGCGGGCTGGGGGCCGGGGATGAGTGCCTCTACTGCCCCGGCAGCGAGCACGCCACGACCGAGATCGCGGCCTACCGCAAGGATGGCGAGAGCCCCAACAGCCCCCGGTGGAGCGTGCGGGTGGTGCCGGCCAGCGATCCCTACTTCCGCATCGAGTGGGAGCTGATCCGGGAGGGGGTGGGCATGTTCGACATGATCACGCCCCGCGGTGCCAGCGAGCTGGTGCTGGAATCGCCCCGGCACGAGGACACGCTGGCCACCCTGCCGCCCGCGCAGCTCGAATCGGTCCTGTGGATGTGGCGCGACCGCCTGCTCGACCTGAAGCGGGACAACCAGATCCGCGACATCCTGATCTCGCGCCACCACAAGAAGCCGGGAGTGCCGCCCCATCATCCGTACTCGCGGGTCACCGCCATCCCGATCGTGTTCGACGACACCCGCCGGGAGCTGCGGGAAGCCCGGGAGTACTACCAGTACAAGCGGCGCTGCCTTTACTGCGACATGCTGCGGCAGGAGATCGGCGCCGAGACGCGGGTGGTGCGGCTGACGCCGGCCTTCGTGGCCCTGGTGCCGTACGCGGCCCGGGGACCGCTGGAGACCTGGTTCCTCCCCCGCCGCCACAGCTGCTCGTTCGAGGAGGCGCTGACGGCCGACAACGTCCCGGACCTGGCGCGGCTGCTCTCCGGGTACTTCCGCACGCTGGCCGCGCGGTTCGGCGACCCGGGGTACGAGCTGGTCGTGCACACGGCCCCCAATCTACGCTCCCGGATCCTGCAGGGCGACTGGGCCACCATCCGGGACGACTACCACTGGCACATCGAGGTGGTCGGACACCCCGAGCGCACGAACCGGGTGGGCGGCATCTTCGTGAACGAGAAGCCGCCGGAGGCGACCGCGGCCGAGCTGCGCGACGCCTGGGCGGGCACCGGCGCCTGATCGGGCGAGCGAGCGGTCGCGGCGGGTGATCGCGGCGGGGCACGGGCGGGCGCCGGGCGGGGGGCCCGTGCCCTGTTCAAGGATACAGCCCGCGGATCCGGTAGCCCTCGGCCACCCGCCGCACGCCCTCCATGAGGGCGGCCGTGCGCAGATCGCAGCCCTCCTTGGCCGCCAGGGCCCAGACGCGGTTGAAGGCCCGCGTCATGACCTCCTGCAGCCGGGTCGTGATCTCGCTCTCCCGCCAGAAGTAGTACTGGAGGCCCTGCACCCACTCGAAGTACGAGACGACGACCCCGCCGGCGTTGGCCAGCACGTCGGGGATCACGGTGACCCCGCGATCCCGGAGCACGGCGTCGGCCTCGGGGGTGGTGGGGCCGTTGGCGCCCTCGATGACGATCGAGGCCTTGACGCGGTCGGCGTTGTCCTCGCGGATCTGCCCGCCGACGGCGGCCGGGAGCAGGACATCGCAGGGCAGTTCCAGCAGTTCGCGATTCGTCACGGGCTCGGCTCCCGGAAATCCCGCGACGGTCCCCGCCTCGGCCACGTGCGCTTCCAGCTGCCGGACATCCAGCCCGTGCGGGTTGTAGATGCCGCCCTGCACGTCGCCGACGCCGACCACCAGGCAGCCCTCCCGCCACAGCAGGCGGGCCGCGACGGCGCCGACGTTGCCGAAGCCCTGCACGACGACCCTGCGGCCGCGCAGCTCCTGCCCCAGGACCCGCGCGGCCTGGTAAAGGACGTAGACGATCCCCCGGCCGGTGGCCTCGCGGCGCCCGGCCGACCCCCCCACGATCAGCGGCTTGCCGGTGACGACGCCGGGGACCGTCCGCCCCTGGGTCATCGAGTAGGTGTCCATCATCCACGCCATGATCTGCTCGTCGGTGCCGAGGTCGGGGGCGGGGATGTCGAGGTCGGGGCCGATGAGGAGCATGATCTCGGCCGTGTAGCGCCGGGTGAGGTTCTCCAGCTCCTTCCGCGACAGTCGCCGGGGGCTGCAGCGCACCCCGCCCTTAGCCCCGCCGTAGGGCAGCCCCATGAGGGCGCATTTCCAGCTCATGAACATGGCCAGGGCCGTGACCTCCCCCAGGGTCACGTCCGGCGCATAGCGCAGCCCCCCCTTGGTGGGCCCGAGGACGCTGTTGTGGTGCACCCGGAACCCGAGGTAGACCTCGGTGCTGCCGTCGTCCTTCCTGATCGGGATCGAGACCACCAGGGCCCGGCGGGGGTATCGCAGGCGCTCGTGGAGGTCGGCGTCCAGGCCGATCCGCTTGGCCACGTGGTCCAGCTGATAGAGCGCCGTACGGTACAGCTCGGACTCGAATTCGGATTTGTCAGTCATCCCAGCGTTTTCCTTGACACCAGCGAAGGGTGGTGCGAAACTCCGACTCAAATGGTCGCCGATCGAAACAGTCGGCATTCCCCCGGAACTGGTCGGCCGAGGAAAGGACAGGGCCAGTGATGCTCCGCTTCACCAAGCGCGCCGACTATGGCCTGATGGCGATTCATTATATCGCCGTGCACGAGGACCAGGGGGCGGTCAGCGCCAAGCGGATCGCCGAGGAGTTCGCGATCCCCCCGGAGCTGCTGGCCAAGATCCTCCAGCGACTGGCCCGGGAGCGGCTGATCGTGAGCCAGAACGGCCCCAAGGGCGGCTACGTGCTGGCCCGGCGGCCCGCGGAGATCACGATCGGGCAGGTGGTGCGGGCGCTCGAGGGCCCGATCCACATCGTCAGCTGCTTCGAGGACAGCGACTGCCCGCAGATGGCCCGCTGCAACCTGCGGCGGCCCGTCCAGAAGATCCAGACCGCCATCAGCGTGATGCTGGACAGCATGAGCCTGGCCGAGCTGATCACCGACGACGTCCCGGACCTGCTGGCGGTCAGGAGCTGAAGGAGCGTCGGCGGCGATGGGGCTGAAGCTCCCGATTTACATGGATGCGCAGGCGACCACGCCGACCGATCCCCGGGTGGTGGACGCCATGCTGCCGTACTTCACGGAGAAGTTCGGGCATGCCGCCAGCCGCACGCATCCCTTCGGCTGGGAGGCGGAGGCCGCGGTCGAGGCCGCCCGCGAGCGGCTGGCGTCCCTCATCGGCGCTCGCGACCCCCGGGAGCTGATCTTCACCTCCGGCGGCACCGAGTCCATCAACCTGGCCCTCAAGGGGGTGGCTGAGGCGTCGCGCGAGAAGGGCAGCCACATCGTCACCACCGTCATCGAGCAGCGGGCGGGGATCGACGCCAGCCGCCGGCTCGAGCGGCAGGGCTTCCAGGTGACGTACCTGCCGGTGGACGAGCACGGTCTGGTGGACGTGGAGGAGGTCCGGCGGGCGCTGACCGCCCGGACCATCCTGGTCTCGGTCATGTTCGCCAACAACGAGATCGGCACCATCCAGGACATCGCGGCCATCGGCGGGCTGACCCGGGCGCGAGGCATCCTCTTCCACACCGACGCCACCCACGCGGTGGGCAAGATCCCGGTGGACGTCGAGGCGATGGGGATCGACCTCCTGTCCTGCACCGCCCACCTCATGTACGGGCCCAAGGGCGTGGGCGCCCTCTACGTGCGACGGAAGGGGCCCCGGGTGCGCCTGGCCCCGCTGCTGGACGGCGGCGGCCACGAGCGCGGGCTGCGGTCGGGCACGCTGCCCGTCCCGCTGGTCGTCGGCTTCGGCCGGGCCGCCGAGATCGCCCGGGCCGAGATGCCGGGGGAGAGCCGGCGGCTGCGGGCCCTGCGCGACCGGCTGCAAGAGGGGCTCCTGTCCAAGGTGGGCGAGGTGCTCGTGAACGGCCACCCCGAGCGGCGGCTGCCCCACACCCTGAACGTGTCCATCGCGCACGTCGAGGGCGAGTCGGTGCTGATGGCCCTCAACCGCGAGGTGGCGCTGTCCTCGGGTTCGGCCTGCACGTCGGCGACGCTGGAGCCGTCCTACGTGATCGCGGCCCTGGGCGGCGGCGCCGACCGGGCCTACTCATCCATCCGCTACAGCCTGCACCGCTTCTCGACCGAGGAGGAAGTGGACTTCGTGGTCCGTCGCACGGCGGAGGTCGTCGAGCGCCTGCGCGAGATGTCCCCGCGCCGCGAGCTGGCCGGGCGCGGCGGCGGGCCGGGGGCGGGCGTGGCGCGATGATGCGGCATCGGGAGAGCATCCAGACATCCATCCGGAGGGAACACGCGCTATGGCGGTCTCGTTGAGCGAGGCGGCGATCAAGCAGGTGAAGGCGCTCAAGAGCGCCCAGAACCTGGGGGACGAGGTCTTCCTGCGCATGGGCGTGAAGGGCGGCGGCTGCTCCGGCCTCTCGTATTCGCTGGAGTTCGACACCGAGAAGACCGAGCACGACCGCGAGTTCGACATCGACGGCGTCAAGGTGGTGGTGGACCGCAAGAGCTATCTCTACCTGGCCGGCACCACGCTCGACTACGTCCAGCAGGGGTTGACGGGCGGGTTCACGTTCCTCAACCCGCAGGCAAAGTCGACCTGTGGCTGCGGATCGTCCTTCTCGGCCTAGCCGGGCCCGCGGTCGGCGACGAACGGGCCCGGTGGCCGGGCCCGTTCTTCTTTTCGGCGCGCGGAGCTGACGAGGTCCTGATGGCGGTTCACCGGGTCACCTTCCGGCCCCAGAACGTCACCGTCGAGGTCGACGAGGCGCGGTATCCCCTGGCCGGTCACGGCCGGCCGGGCTCGATCCTGGACATCGCCCTGGCGCACCGGATTCCCCTGGGCCATACCTGCGGCGGCAGCGGCGCCTGCACCACCTGCCACGTGATCGTGCGGGAGGGCCCGGAGAACCTGAGCGCGATGCAGGCGGACGAGGAGGACCGGCTCGACATGGCGGACGGGCTCACCCGGCAGTCCCGCCTGGCCTGCCAGGCGGTCGTGCGGGGGGACGTCGTGGTGGAGATCCCGGCATGAGCCCCGCGCGCGGCCGGCGGCGGGGCGCGGCGCCGCCGCGTCGCCTACCAGGTGACCACCTGGTCGGCCTCGAAGATCGCCTCCAGCAGCCCCGCGTAGGACAGGTCGTCCGGGACGCGCAGCAGCCGCACGCCCGGGGGCAGGGCCGGGACCGGGGCGCCGTGGAGGACGGCCACCGTCACCCGGTCGCCGGCCGCCACCTGGCCGGCGATGACCGTCGCGGCCAGGCGGCTGTCGCCGCCCTTGAGCAGGTGGAGGACGGCGCCCATCAGAACATCAGGCAGCGGCGGGCGCCGCGCACCAGGGCGCCGATCTCCTCGCGACTGACCGGGACGACGGGATGGCGGCCGGCGTTCCAGGCGGGGTCGGCGGGCACGGCGTCGGCCTCGACGTGGAAGGGGACGCCGAGCGCCCGGAGACTGTCCCGGAACCGGGCGATGTCGTCGCCGTCCACGAGCCCGCCGGTGTCGTCGTCCAGCAGGTGGACGGCGTCGCCGGCCAGCACGAGGGTCACCGGCGTCGAGGTGGCCACCACGCCCGTCCCGATCCGCATGGCCTCGGAGGCCCGGTGGGAGAGGCGCGGGTCGGCGGTGATCAGCACGAGGACCGGTGCCGCCCCGGAGCCGGCGGCCGGCACCTCAGTTGAGGGCGACGAAGCGGTCGGTCGCGTTCAGCAGGTCGGTCAGGACCACCAGGCCGCAGTACGTGACGTCCGGAGTGTCCTCCAGGGGGAGCCGCCGCTTCTGGCAGCCGTAGGCACACGCGAACAGCCGCACGCCGCGGCCCGGCAGCGCCCGGAGCCGGGGATCGCCGAGCGCCCGGACGCCCTCGTCGATCAGGTACAGGTAGACCCGGGTGCCGCGGGCCAGGGCGGCCTCGGCCAGTCCCAGCGCGGTCGTCAGGTTGGGATGCTCGGGCGGCGTCGACAGCAGCAGGCCGAGCGTTTTCCTGGCGCCGTCCATCGGGGACCGAGCCTAACATCCTGAACGGGAGCGAGCAAGGCATGGAGCGGACCGTCTACCTCGATCACAACGCCTCCACGCCCCTGCACCCCGAGGTGCTGGCCGAGATGATGCCGTACTTCGCCGAGGTGTTCGGGAATCCGTCGAGCGTGCACCGCTGGGGGCGCGCGGCCCGCGAGGCGGTGGACACCGCGCGGGAGCGCATCGCCCGCTTCCTGGGCGTGACCCCGGAGGAGATCGTGTTCACGTCCGGCGGCACGGAGTCGGACAACTTCGCCATCAAGGGCCTGGCCGGCGCCCGGGGGCGCGGCCACCTCATCACCTCCCGCGTCGAGCACCATGCCGTGCTCCGCTCCTGCCAGGCCCTGGAAGCGGCGGGCTACGAGGTGACGTACCTGCCCGTGGACGAGCACGGTCTGGTCTCGCCGGAGGACGTCAAGCGGGCCATCCGCCCCGACACGATCCTGATCAGCGTGATGCACGCCAACAGCGAGGTGGGGACCATCCAGCCGGTCGAGGAGATCGGCGCCCTGGCGCGCGAGCACGACATTCCCTTCCACGTGGACGGCGTGCAGACCGTCGGCAAGGTGCCCGTGGACGTGCGGGGGTGGGGCATCGCGGCCCTGTCCTTCTCGGGGCACAAGATCTACGGGCCGAAGGGGGCGGCCGGGCTCTACGTCCGCCGGGGGACCCGGATGGTCGCCACCCAGCACGGGGGCGACCACGAGCGGCGGCGCCGGGCGGGGACCGAGAACGTCCCCGGCATCGTCGGCCTGGGCAAGGCGCTCGAGGTGCGCGGGCGCGAGATGGCCGCCGAGGCCGAGCGCCTGCGCGCGCTCCGCGACCGCCTGTGGGAGGGCATCCGCAGCCGGATCCTGGACGTCCGCCTGAACGGCCACCCCTCCCGGAGGCTGCCCGGAACCGCCAACATCGCCTTCCGGCACGTCGAGGCCGAGTCCGTCGTGCTGGGCCTGGATCTCAAGGGCGTCGGCGTCTCGGCCGGCTCGGCCTGCACGGCCGGGCGCGTCGAGCCGTCCCACGTGCTGGTGGCCATGGGCCTGCCGCTCGACTGGGCGATGGGAGCCGTGCGGTTCTCGCTGGGGCGGACCACGACGGCCGCGGACATCGACTACGTGATCGAGTGCCTGGTGCCGCTGGTGCACAAGCTGCGGCAGGCCTCGCCGGTGGGGGCGGGATGAGGTACAGTCCCACGCTCGTGGACCACTTCCTGAACCCGCGCCACGCCGGGCTGATGCGGGAGCCCGACGGGGTCGGCGAGGACGAGTACGAAGGCTGCGGGGACCTGGCCCGCTTCTTCCTCCGCGTCCGGGAGGGACGCGCGGCCGAGGTGCGCTTCCAGACCTACGGGTGCGGCCCCACCATCGCGGCCGCCAGCGTGGCCAGCGAGCTGGGGACCGGACGCCCGGTGGATGATCTGGTGAACGTCAAGGCCGAGGACATCGAGCGGACGCTGGGCGGGCTGCCCGAGGACCGCCGCCATGCCGCCGCCGTGGCGGCGGGCGCCCTGCGGGCGGCGGCGCTCGACTACCTCCGCCGCCAGGGCCGCCATGTTTGACGCCTTCCGGCGGGACGTGCGGGCGGCGCTCGAGCGGGACCCCGCCGCGCGCTCGGCGCTGGAGGTGGCGCTGTGCTACCCCGGGGTGCACGTGCTGGTCTTCTACCGCATCGCCCACCGCCTGTGGAACCGGGGCTGGCACACGACCGCCCGCGCCCTCATGCACCTGGCGCGCTTCCTGACCGGGATCGAGATCCACCCCGCCGCCCGGCTCGGTCCCGGGCTGTTCATCGACCACGGCATGGGGGTGGTCATCGGCGAGACGGCCGAGGTGGGGGCGAACGTCACCCTCCTGCAGGGGGTGACCCTGGGCGGCACCAGCCTGAAGCGCGAGAAGCGCCACCCCACGCTCGGCGACAACGTGGTGGTGGGCGCCGGCGCCAAGATCATCGGCGCGTTCCGCATCGGCGACGGCGCCCGGATCGGCGCCGGGTCGGTGGTGGTCCGCGAGGTGCCGCCGAACTCCGTCGTGGTCGGCGTGCCCGGGCGCGTGACGTACCGCGACGGCCAGCGGGTGACCGGCGAGATCGACCTCAACCAGACCGACCTGCCCGACCCGGTGGCCAAGACCATCGAGCAGCTGCTGGAGCGCCTGCGGGTGCTGGAGGGGGAGGTGGAGAGCCTCCGGCGCGCCCTGGAGGCGGAGAAGATCAAGTGACCGAAGGAGGAGCCCGCGTGACCCCGAAGGATGTGATGAGCGTGCAGGAAGCCTGCGCCTACCTGGCCATGGACGAGCCGACGCTGACCCTGCTGGCCACCGAGCGCCGCATCCCCTGCCTGGAGGTCAACGGCAGCTGGGTGTTCTCCAAGAAGTCCATCGACAAGTGGCGCAGCCAGCGCGAGTCACGCCGGCCGTGACCGCCGGCCGCACGCCGTGATCGCCCACGTGGACATGGACGCGTTCTACGCGTCCATCGAGCAGCGCGACCGTCCCGAGCTGCGCGGCCGGCCGGTCATCGTGGGCGCCGCCCCCCGCGGCCGGGGCGTGGTGTCGGCCGCCTCCTACGAGACGCGGCGGTACGGGGTGCACTCGGCGATGCCCATCGCCAGGGCCGCCCGGCTCTGCCCGGGCGCCGTCTTCCTGCCCGTGGACATGGCCCGCTACCGGCGCGTCTCCGAGCAGGTCATGGCCATCCTCGACCGCTTCTCCCCCCTGGTCGAGGCGATCTCGGTGGACGAGGCGTTCGTGGACCTGCGGGGGACGGAGGGCCTGTTCGGCACGCCGCTGGCGGCCACGCGGGCGATGAAGGCGGCCATCAGGGCCGAGACGGGGCTCACCGCCTCCGCCGGCCTGGCCGCCAACAAGTTCGTGGCCAAGGTGGCCTCCGACCTCGAGAAGCCTGACGGCCTGGTGGCGGTGCCGGCAGGCCACGAGGCGGCCTTCCTGGCGCCGCTGCCGGTCGAGCGCCTGTGGGGCGTCGGGCGCGCCACGGCCCGCGCCCTGCACGCCCTG
>JBBIIW010000020.1:0-16779 GCA_037446305.1 Candidatus Rokuibacteriota bacterium | reverse complement strand
TCGGACGGGCCGGCGCCGGGGGCTCGGGCACCGGTGGCGCAGGGGGTGCCGGCGGCGGGACCACCGCAGGAGCCTTGCCTTCCGGGAGCGGCTCGGCCGCCGGAGCCGGCGCTTCCGGGGCTTCAGGCGCCTCGGCGGGCTTGGGCTTCACGATGGTGGCCGCGGGTCGGAGCTCGACGGGCGGGGCAAGCTCCTCGGTCGTCCTCGCCTTCCGCACGCGCGCCGGCTTGCGGGCGCCGTCGGTCCCCGCCTCCGCCGGCTGTCCCTCGCCGGCCGCCTTCCGGGCGCGGGCCGGGCGCTTGGGCCTGGGCTCCTCCGGCAGCTCCCGCCCCTTGCCCAGCTTGAGTCGCAGCGCGTTGGCGAGCGTCGAGTCGAGCGGGGTCATGGCGCGGACGCCCTTGTGCCCCATCTCCTCGGCGGCCAGCATGAGGTCCTTGCTGGTCACGCCCAGCTCCTTCGCCAGCTCGATCACCTTGATCTTTGCCGCTGCCACTCCCCTCACCTCCTACCGCGCGCGTGCTTCCGATGCTCGACCCGTCCCGGTTCGGCTCGCCGCCCGCACTGCGTTCGCCAGATCCTGTCCAGCCTCACTCGGCTTCCGGAAGGCCCGGGCCAGCCGCCCGGGCTTGCTCGCCTCCGCGAGGCACGCCTCGCGGCGGCACAGGTACGCCCCGCGCCCCGGCCCCGTCGCGTCCGGCACCACCACGCCATCCGGCCGCCGGACCAGCCGCAGCAGCTCGGCCTTGGGCCTGACCTGCCGGCAGCCGATGCACGTCCGCTGCGGCGTCCCGCGCGCCTTCACTCCGCACCGGCACCGCCATCCGTCGCGTCGGGCCTGGCCCGCGCCGCCATCCACTCCTCGGCCGCGGCGTGCAGCGCCTCGGCCCGCCCTGCCAGCTCGGGGATCGCCTGCAGCCGCTCGCGACCGGCCCGGGCCACCGCCTCCGGCGAGTCGAGCCCGGCCGCCACCAGGGCGTCCACCATGGCCGGCGTCAGGTCGGCCAGCGCGGCCAGGGCCTGGCGGCCGTCCTCCTCCCCCGCGGGCGGCGCCGCCAGCTCGGACTCGCTCTTGATGTCGATCCGCAGCCCCGTCAGCTTGGCGGCCAGCCGCGCATTCTGCCCCTTCTTGCCGATGGCCAGCGACAGCTGGTTGTCAGGGACGACGACCAGGGCCGAGGCCTGACCGTCGGCGTCCGTCTCCTCGCTGATGGTCACCGATGACACCTTGGCCGGCGACAGGGCCCGGGCCACGAACGTGGCCAGGTCGTGCGACCACTCGATGATGTCGATCTTCTCGCCTCGCAACTCGCGGCTGATCACCTGGATGCGGGTGCCCCGCAGCCCCACGCAGGCCCCGATGGGGTCCACGTCGCGCTTGGTGGAGGCGACGGCCACCTTGGCCCGCTCCCCGGCCTCGCGGGCGGCCGCCTTCACCACCACGATCCCTTCCTGGATCTCGGGAATCTCCGTCTCGAACAGCCGGGCCAGGAAGCCCGGGTGCGTCCGCGACAGCGTCACCTGGGGCCCCTTGGCCGTGCGCCGCACCTCCAGCACGTAGGCGCGCACCCGGTCACCGGGATTGTAGCGCTCGCCGGGGATCTGTTCCCGCTCGGGCAGGATGGCCTCGGCCTTGCCGACCTCCACGATCACGTTGCGCTTCTCGATGCGGTGCACGACGCCCCGGACGATCTGCCCTTCCCGTCCCTCGAACTCCTTGAAGATCCGCTCCCGCTCGGCGTCCCGCACCCGCTGCAGGATCACCTGCTTGGCCGTCTGGGCCGCGATGCGGCCGAACTCCTGGGGCGGCAGCTCCAGCTCGAGCTCGTCCCCCAGCTCGGCCTCCGGGTTCAGCGCCTTGGCCTCCGGCAGGCCGATCTCGGTCCTGGCGTCGGTGACCTCCTCGACGACCTTCTTGCGCGAGAAGACCTTCAGGGCGCCCGTCTGGCGGTCGATCTCCATCCGGACGTTCTCGCCGGTGCCCAGCGTCTTCCGGGAGGCCGACAGCAGGGCGGACTCCAGCGCCTCGAAGAGGACCTCCTTGTCGATCCCCTTCTCGCGTCCGAGCTGTTCGATCACCATCAAGAGCTCGCGGTTCATCGACCTCGTCCATCATCCTCGCCGCGGCCATGGCACCTCGGCGTCCAGCCTGGCCTTGGTCACGCTGGGCCGCGCCATGCTCACCCGGCGTCCATCGACCTCCAGCACCAGCTCCTCGCCGGTGACCTCGGCCAGCCGCCCCCGGGTCTCCTGCCCGCCGGCCTGCCACACGCGCACGCGCTTGCCGACCGCCCAGCGGTACTCGCGGTCCGTCCGCAGCAGGCGGTCCAGGCCCGGGGAGGAGACCTCCAGGTCGTAGGCGTCCTCGATCAGCCCGGCCACATCGAGCAGGTCGCCGACCTCCCGGCTCACCCGCTCGCAGTCGGCGATCGCGACACCCCCCGGCTTGTCCACCGTCACCCGCAGGACCGAGCGCGGGCGGCGGGGCCGCCACTCGAGATCCACGAGCTGCAGGCCGTGGTCACGGAGGACCGGGGTGATGACCTCCTCGATCCGGCTGCGCTGCTCCTCGTCCTGCATCCGCCGACCGCCTAAACGAAAAAACTGGGCAACGCCCAGTTTTTCAGGACTTTAGCACGAGGATGCCGGCCTGGCAAGCCTATGCGATCGCCAGGTCCCTGACCGCCGCCAGGACCGCCGGCCGCGGCACCCGCCGCTCGGCCCGGGTGCGCCGGGACCGGACCTCGATCAGGCCCTCCCTCACGAAGGCATTGCCCACCGTGATGCGCACCGGCATCCCCAGGAGGTCGGCGTCCTTGAACTTGACACCTGGCCGCTCGTCCCGGTCGTCCAGCAGCGCCTCCACCCCCTGCTGCCAGCACTCGGCGTACAGCCCCTCGGCCGCCTCCATCTGGGCGGCGTCGCGGGTGTTCACCACCACGATGTGGGCCAGGAAGGGAGCGATGGCGGCCGGCCACACGATGCCATCGGCATCCGCTCCCTGCTCGATGGCGGCGGCCGCGATGCGAGCCGGCCCGATGCCGTAGCTGCCCATGACGATCGGCTGCTGCTGGCCCCGCTCGTCGAGGTAGGTGGCCCCCAGCGCCTCCGAGTACTTCGTGCCGAGCTTGAAGATGTTGCCGATCTCGATGACCCGCTCCACCGCGAGGGGCTTGCCGCACTGCACGCAGGCCTCCCCCGCCTGCACGGTGTGCAGGTCCACGAAGCGGGCCTCGAAGTCGCGGCCGGGGGTGACGCCCCGCAGGTGGAACCCCTCGCGGTTGGCGCCCACCACGTAGCTCCCCCCGCGCAGGGCCTCGTCGGCCAGCACCGTGACCCGCGCGCCCACCGGCCCCACCGACCCGGCGGGCGCGCCCAGGATGGCCGCCATCTCGTCCGGGTGCGCCGGCCGGAACTCCTCGCGCAGCGCCCGCGCCAGCTTGCGCTCGTGCAGGTGGTGGTCGCCGCGCACGAGGGCCAGCACGGGGCCGGAGCGGGCGATGTACAGGAGCGACTTGATGGTCAGCCGCGTGTCGAGGCCCAGGTGCGCCGCCACCTCGGCGATCGTCCGTGCGCCCGGCGTGGGCACCTCCTCGCGCGTCCAGCGCGGGAAGTCGGGCGGGACCGGCACCCCCCGCGCCAGCTCCACGTTGGCGGCGTAGCCGCAGCCGCCGCACAGCGCGATCTCGTCTTCGCCGGCCGCGCTGGGCGCCATGAACTCGTGCGAGCCCAGGCCCCCCATCATGCCGACGTCGGACTGCACGACGTGAAAGCGCAGCCCGCAGCGCTGGAAGATGCGCCGGTAGGCCTGCTCGTGGGCGGCATAGGACCGGTCCAGCGAGGCCAGGTCGGGGTCGAGCGTGTAGGAGTCCTTCATCAGGAACTCGCGCGTGCGCAGCACGCCCGAGCGGGGTCGGGCCTCGTCGCGCTCCTTGGTCTGGATCTGGTACCAGATCTGCGGCAGGTCCCGGTAGGACCGGATCTCCCGCGCCGCCAGCCAGGCCACGACCTCCTCGTGCGTCATGCCCAGGCAGAGGTCACGGCCGTGCCGGTCCTGCAGCTTGAACATCTCGGGGATGCCGTCCCAGCGGCCGGACTTCTGCCAGATCTCGGCCGGGTGGACGACGGGCATGGTGATCTCCTGCCCGCCGATGGCGTTCATCTCCTGGCGGAGGATGGCGTTGATCTTGTCCAGGACGCGCTGCCCCAGGGGCAGCCAGACGAAGATGCCCGCCGCCAGCTGGCGCACCAGGCCCGCCCGCAGCATCAGCGTGTGGCTGAGGGCCTCGGCCTCGGCAGGCTCCTCCCGCAGGGTGGGAATGAGCGACCGGGTGAACCGCATGCCTACCGGGCGCCCGGCTTCTTGTTGGGTCCCTTGACGCCCGGCGCGTAGCGCAAGCGCTCGACCGGCCGGCCGCCCAGGATGTGCGACTCGAAGATCTCCTTGAGGTCCGACTCCTGCACGCCGGCGTACCAGACGTCGTCGGGATAGACGACGATCATGGGCCCGTGCCCGCACTGCGAGAAGCAGCCGGCCTTGTTGATCCGCACGTCGGTCCGGAGCCCGGCCCGGGCCGCCTCGCCCCGGAGGTAGGTGACGTACTGCTCGACGTCGGCCTGCGTGGGGCAGGTCTCGCCGGAGGTGCACACGAAGACGTGGGTGCGGTACTGGCCCATCGGCCGGCCTCAGTCGCCGCCCGCCGCCGCCCGCGCGGCGCGGCGCTCGGCCAGGAAGCGCTCGACCTCCTCCCGCATGACGCTCACGATCTGGCTCTCGGGCACCTTGCGGATGACCTCGCCGTTCCTGAAGATCAGGCCGATCCCCTTGCCGCCCGCCACGCCGATGTCGGCCGCGCGCGCCTCGCCGGGCCCGTTGACCTCGCAGCCCATCACCGCGATGTGGATCTCCTCGTTGAGGCCCTTGAACTCCTCCTCCACCTGGCGGGCCAGCCGGACCAGGTCCACGTCGGCCCGGCCGCAGGACGGGCAGGCCACGAAGGTGAGGCCGCCCCGGCGCAGTCCGAGCGACTTGAGGATCTCGATGCCCACCCGGACCTCCTCCACCGGATCCGCCGAGAGCGAGACGCGGATGGTGTCGCCGATGCCCTCCGCGAGCAGCGTGCCCAGTCCGACCGCCGACTTGATCGTGCCCACCCCCGGCGTGCCGGCCTCGGTGACGCCCAGGTGGAACGGGTAGTCGACCTGGTCGGCCAGCATCCGGTAGGCCTCGATCATCATCGCGGGATCCGAGGCCTTGAGGGAGATCTTCATCTCCGGGTAGCCGCACTCCTCCAGGATGCGGATGTGACGCAGGGCGGACTCCACCATGCCGGCGGGCGTGGGGCCGCCGTGCTTGGCCAGCAGGTCCCTCTCCAGCGAGCCCGCGTTGACGCCGATGCGAATGGGCACCTGCCGCTCCCGGGCCGCGTTGACCACCTCCTGCACGAACGCCCGGCCCCCGATGTTGCCGGGATTCAGCCGCAGCCCGTCCACCCCCTGCTCGAGCGCGATGAGCGCCAGCTTGTAGTTGAAGTGGATGTCGGCGACGAGCGGGATGCGGATCTGCCGCTTGATGGTGCCCAGCTTCTCGGCCGCCTCCCGCACCGGCACCGCGCAGCGCACGATGTCGCAGCCGGCGGCCTCCAGCGCCCAGATCTGCAGGAGGGTGGCCTCGACGTCCCGGGTGTCGGTCTTGGTCATCGACTGCACGGTGATGGGGGCGTCGCCGCCCACCAGGACGCTGCCGAGCCGGATCTGCCGGGTCTTCCGTCGGATCTTCATGGCCGCGCGCCGGTGCCCTCCGTCCTACTTGAAGAATCGAAACGCGTCGATGCGGACCAGGTCATTGTATAGCGCATAGACCATGAGCAGCATCAGCAGCAGGAAGCCCACCTGCTGCGCCCACTCGCGCTTCTTGAGGCTCAGCGGCCGGCCCCGGACCGCCTCGATCAGGAAGAAGAACAGGTGCCCGCCATCCAGCATGGGGACCGGGAGCAGGTTCAGGAGCGCCAGGTTGACGCTGATGATGGCGGTGAAGAGGGCCAGGGAGGCCGCACCCTCGCGCGCCTGCCGCCCGGCCTCGGCAGCGATCTGGATGGGCCCCCCGATGTTGGACGAGTCGAGCTGCCGGGAGACGATCTTCCAGAGTCCCTTGGCGGTGAGCACCGTCATGTCCCAGGTGCGGACGACGCCGTGCCACACGGCCGCCGGCGGCGAGTACGGCTGGTAGGACACGGTTCGGGTGACGATGCCGACGCCGATCCGGCCCACCTCCGTCTCCTCTCCGGTCGGGGCCTGCTCGCGCACGACGGCGGCGGTCACGTCGAGCGTGACCGGCTGCCCGTCGCGGATCACCGTGACGGCGAACGTCTGCCCGGGACGCCGCTGGATCGCCTGCATCAGCTCCTCGGGCGTGTAGACGGGCTCGCCGGCCACCGACTGCACAACGTCGCCCACCTGCAGGCCGGCGGCCTCCGCCGCCGATCCCGGCGTCACCGAGCCGATCTGGGGCGTCAGCCGCGGTCCCGCGCCCAGCTCCCAGGCCTGCCGGGGATCGCGGAAGATGGGATCCCGCACGGTGGTCAGCCGGGGGGTGATCGTCACCGTCTCCTGCCCGCCGTCGCGGCGGACGGTGAGCCGCAGCGGCTGCCCCTCGGACGCGGACACCGCCCGCTCCAGATCTTCCCAGTGGCCGACCGGCCGGCCGTTCACGGCCGTGACCACGTCCCCGCTCCGCAGCCCGGCCGCCGCCGCCGGCCCCCCTTCAGCGATCCGGCCCAGCACCGCGGGCCAGACGGGCCGGCCCACGGTGGCGAAGACCAGCGCGAAGATCACGGCCGCCAGCACGAAGTTCATGCCGGGACCGGCGAAGACGATGAGGAAGCGGACCCAGAGCGGCTTGAAGGCGAAGGCCTTGTCGGCGTCGTAGGGCAGGGTGCCGCTCCCGCCCTCCATGGGGTTCTCCTCCCCCATCATCTTCACGTAGCCGCCCATGGGGATGGCGCTCAGGCAGTACTCGGTCTCCTTGCCCCGCCAGCGCAGGAGCACGGGCCCGAAGCCGATGGAGAACCGCTCCACGCCCACGCCGGCCCAGCGGGCGACCAGGAAGTGGCCCAGCTCGTGGATCAGGATGAGGATGCCGATGACGACGATGAACGAGATGACGGTGGTCACGACGACGTCCTTCCAGAGCGCATGGCCGCCGCCGCCGCCGTCCGGCGGCGGGTCTCGGCGTCGATGGCCACGCACTCCTCGATGGTTTGCGGATCACCCGGCGGGGCGTCCGCCAGGGCGGCCTCGATCAGGTCGGCGATCTCGGTGAACCGCAGGCGGCGCTCCAGGAAGGCGGCCACGGCCACCTCGTTGGCGGCGTTCAGCACGACCGGCGCCGCGCCGCCGGCGGCCAGGGCCTGTCGGGCCAGCCGGAGGCACGGAAAGCGCTGCAGGTCCGGCTCGGCGAACTCGAGCCGCCCCACCCGGGTCAGGTCCAGCCGCGCGGCCGGCGTCGGACGGCGCTCGGGGTACGTCAGCGCGTAGAGGATGGGCACCCCCATGTCGGCCACGCCGAGCTGGGCGATCACGGAGCCGTCGATGTACTCGACCATCGAGTGCACGACGGACTGCGGGTGCACGAGCACCTGGACCTGCTCGGGGGCGACGTCGAACAGCCACCGGGCCTCGATCACCTCCAGGCCCTTGTTCATCAGGGTGGCCGAGTCGATCGTGATCTTGGCGCCCATCTTCCAGGTCGGGTGCCGGAGCGCGTCCTCGACGGTGACCGTCGCGAAGCGCTCGGGCGGCAGGTCGCGGAACGGGCCGCCCGAGGCCGTCAGGAGGATGCGGTGCACCTCGCGGCGGTTGTGCCCGACCAGGCACTGGAAGATCGCGCTGTGCTCGGAATCCACCGGCAGCAGCGGCACACCGTGCTGCCGGGCCGCCGCCGTCATCAGGCGGCCGGCCATGACGAGGGTCTCCTTGTTGGCCAGCGCCACCGGGCGCCCGGCCCGGATGGCGGCCATGGTGGGCAGCAGGCCGGCGCCGCCGACGAGGGCCGACACGACGATGTCGGCCTCGACGTCCCGGGCGAGGGCCACCAGCCCCTCGGGGCCGGCCAGCAGCTCGGGCCGGGGCGGCGGCAGCAGGCCGGCCAGCCGGTCGACCGCGGCGGGGTCGAGGAGCGCCACCGCCCGGGGCCCGTGCTTGCGCACCAGGTCGGCCATCAGCTCCACGTGCGAGCCGCGGGCGGCCAGGCCGACCACCGAGAACTCGTCCGGGAAGCTCTGGACCAGCTCCAGCGTCCGCAGCCCGATGGACCCGGTGGCGCCGAGCAGCGTGATCCGCTTCACGCCCCCCCTCCCAGCCGGACGTAGTAGTACAGCGCCGGCACGTTGAACAGGAGCCCGTCGATGCGATCCAGGACGCCGCCGTGCCCGGGCAGCAGCCCGCCGGCATCCTTCACGCCGGCGCTGCGCTTGAGCGCGGACTCGGCCAGGTCCCCCACCTGTCCGGCCGCACCGAGCAGGACGCCGGCCCCGAGGGCCCGGCCGAGCGACCAGTCCGGCAGCAGCCATGCCGCCAGGAGGGCAGCCGCCAGGACGGAGACCAGGAGCTGGCCGGCCGCGCCCTCGATGGTCTTGCGGGGACTGATGACCGGCGCCAGGCGGTGCCGGCCGAGCGTCGAGCCCACGACGTACGCCGCGGTCTCTCCCGTCCACGTCACCCCGACGAGCAGGAGGATGAGCTCCGCCCCCCCGGGCAGCCCGTGCAGCAGCAGGGCGTGCCCCAGGAGCCAGCCGACGTAGAGCAGCCCCAGCAGCGTCAGCGCGACCGCCTCGGCCCGGGGCCGCTCGCCCCGCGCCACGGGCGCGGCCAGCACGGCGGCCACGCCCAGGAAGAGGACCAGCACCGGCAGTCCCGGCATGACCGCCGGTCCTCCGGCTGCCACCGCGAACGAGGCCGTCAGCCCCACGCCCGCCGCCAGCCCCAGCCACCGGTAGGTGGGCAGCCCGGCGTGCTCGAACAGACGCAGCAGCTCCCAGAGCGCCAGCGCCGCCACCAGGCACACCAGCGCGGCGAAGAGCCAGTCGTGGGCGCGCAGGACCAGCCAGACGAAGAGCGGGATGAGGACGAGGGAGGTGAGGACGCGGGTCAGCAGCCCGGAGAGCATCGGACCGCGGTCCGGCGCCGTGGCTTCCGACGCCCGCAGGGCCAGGGCTCGGAGGGCCATCTCACACCCCACCGAATCGCCGGACACGGCCCTGGTACTCGAGGATGGCCCCGTAGAGATCGGCCGGCCCGAAGTCCGGCCACAGCGTCGGGGTGACCCACAGCTCGGTGTAGGCGATCTGCCACAGCAGGAAGTTGGAGACCCGCATCTCGCCTCCGGTCCGGACCAGCAGGTCGGGATCGGGGACGCCCGCCGTCCACAGCGCCGCGCTCACGTCGGCCTCGGTGATGGCCTGCGGCGCGAGCTCGCCGGCCTGGACCCGGGCGGCCAGCGTCCGGCAGGCCTCGATCAGCTCGTCGCGGCCGCCGTAGTTGAACGCCATCTGGAGCTGCAGGCCCGTGTTGCCGCGGGTCGCCTCCACCACGTGCTCCACGCCGCGCCGGACCGGCGCCGGCACCCCGGCCAGCCGGCCGATGACCCGCAGGCGCACGTTGCGTGCCTGCAGCTCCGGCAGCTCCCGGTAGATGGAGTCCTCCAGCAGCCGCATCAGCGTCGAGACTTCCTCCTCGGGGCGACTCCAGTTCTCGGTGGAAAACGCGTACAGCGTGAGGTAGCTCAGGCCGAGCTCGCCCGCCGCGCGCACGATCTCCCGGGCCGCCTTGACGCCCTCGTGGTGGCCGGCCACGCGGGGCAGACCGCGCCCGGTCGCCCACCGGCCGTTGCCATCCATGATGATGGCCACGTGGCGCGGCAGGGGCCGGCTGGCCACCCGCGCCCGCAGCTCGGCCGCGCCGGCGACGGCCGGGTCGGCGGGCCGGGGCCCCCTACGGTGCGGTCGAATAGCCATGGACCCCCATCTTAAAAGGTCAGGATCTCCTGTTCCTTTTTCTTGAGCAGCTCGTCCACCCGGGCGATGAAGCGGTCGGTCGTCTTCTGGATCTGCTCGTGCCCGCGGCGCTCCTCGTCCTCGGAGACCTTGCGCTCCCGCGCCATGGCCTTCAGCCGGTCGTTGGCCTCGCGCCGCACGTTGCGGACCGCCACCCGGGCGTCCTCGGCCAGCTTGTGCACCTGCTTGGCCAGCTGCTTGCGGCGCTCCTCCGTGAGCGGCGGGACGGTCAGGCGGATCACCTTGCCGTCGTTGATCGGGGTCAGCCCCAGGTCGGACTTCTGGATCGCCTTCTCGATGGCCACCAGCTGCTTCGGCTCCCACGGCTGGATGAGCAGCGTGCGGGCATCGGGGACGGAGACCGATGCCATCTGGGTGATGGGCGTCGGCGTCCCGTAGTAGTCCACGCGGACGGTGTCGAGCAGCCCGGCGCTGGCGCGCCCGGTGCGGATGGAGGCGAACTCGCGGCTCAGCGTCTCGATCGCCCCGTTCATCCGGGTCTCGATGTCCTTCAACAGCGTCTGCATGATCTCCCCCGTGCCGGCTCTCAGGCCGAGACGATCGACCCCACCGGCTCCCCCAGCACGATCCGCTTGATGTTCCCCGACCGCGTGAGGTCGAACACGATGATCGGCAGCCCGTTGTCCATGCACAGCGAGATGGCCGTGCTGTCCATGACCTGCAGGCCGCGGGCGAGCACGTCCCGGTACGTGGTCCGGGGCAGCCGCTCGGCGGCCGCCTCCCGCCTGGGGTCCGCGGAGTAGATGCCGTCCACCTTGGTGGCCTTCATGATCGCGTCGGCCCCGATCTCGATCGCGCGCAGGGCGCCGGCGGTGTCGGTGGTGAAGAACGGGTTGCCGGTGCCGGCGGCGAAGATGACGACCCGGCCCTTCTCCAGGTGGCGGATGGCCCGCCGCCGGATGTAGGGCTCCGCCACCGCCCGCATCTCGATGGCGGACAGCACGCGCGTCTGCAGGCCGGCCTTCTCCAGGGCGTCCTGCAGGGCCAGGGCGTTGATGACCGTGGCCAGCATCCCCATGTAGTCGGCCGTGGCCCGGTCCATGCCGCCGGCGCTGGCGGCCAGGCCCCGGAAGATGTTGCCGCCGCCGATGACCACCGCCACCTGCACGCCCAGGGCCACCACCTCGCGCAGCTCGCTGGCGATGCGCTCCAGCACGGTCGGCTCGATCCCGTAGCCCTGGGAGCCGGCTAGGGCCTCGCCGGAGAGCTTGAGGACGATCCGGCGGTAGGCGGGGCCCGACGGCTCGGGGTCCGCCCCCACCGTCACGCGCCCTCGCCGACCTGAAAGCGCGCGAAGCGGCGGACCACGATGCGCTCGCCGGTCTTGGCCGACAGGCCGTCCACCAGGTCCCGGACCCGCGTCTTGCCGCTGGCGTCCTTGATGAAGGGCTGCTCGAGCAGGCACTGCTCGGTGAAGAACTTCTCGAGCTTGCCCTCCACGATCTTGTCCAGCACGTGGGCCGGCTTCTTCTGGTCGGCCATCTGGGCCCGGTAGATCTGGCGCTCCTTGTCCAGCACCTCGGCCGGCACGTCCTCCCGGGCCACGTAGGTCGGGTTGGCGGCGGCCACGTGCATGGCCAGATCCTTCAGCAGCGCCTGGAAGGCGTCGGTGCGCGCGACGAAGTCGGTCTCGCAGGCGACCTCCACCAGCGCCCCCAGCCGGCCGCCGGGGTGGATGTAGGCCGTGACCTGGCCTTCCCGGGTCTCGCGGTGGGCCCGCCGGGCGGCGGCGGCCAGGCCCTTCTTGCGCAGGTACTCGACGGCCGCTTCCAGGTCTCCCTGGGTCGCGGCCAGCGCCTCCTTGCAGTCCATGACGCCGGCGCCCGTCCGGTCCCGCAGCTCCTTCACCGTCTGCGCGCTGGGGGCCATCGGCTACGCCTCCGCCTCGGCGGCCGCCATCTCCGACTCGGCCGGTGCGCCCGCCTCCTCGCCCTCCTCGGCCTTGCCGAGCGCGCCCCGGCCCTCGAGGATGGCATCGGCCATGCGCGAGGTGATCAGCCGCACGGCCCGGATGGCGTCGTCGTTGCCCGGGATCGGGTAGTCGATCCCGGTGGGGTCGCAGTTGGTGTCCACGATGGCGACGATCGGGATGCCCAGCCGCTGGGCCTCGGCCACCGCGATCCGCTCCTTGCGGGGGTCGATGATGAAGACCGCCGACGGCAGCTGCTCCATGTGCTTGATGCCGATCAGCGCCTTCTCCAGCTTCTGGCGCTCGCGGTCCAGCTCCAGCGCCTCCTTCTTCGGCAGCCGCTCGTACTCGCCGGCCTCCTTCATCTCCTCCAGCTTCTTCAGCCGCCCGATGGACTTGCGGATGGTCTCGAAGTTGGTCAGCG
Organism: Candidatus Rokuibacteriota bacterium; assembly: GCA_037446305.1. Classification (GTDB taxonomy): domain Bacteria; phylum Methylomirabilota; class Methylomirabilia; order Rokubacteriales; family CSP1-6; genus JBBIIW01. The sequence continues at coordinate 4,376 of JBBIIW010000020.1, read as the reverse complement.
TCCCGCCCAGCCACCGCTGGTTGACGTAGAACATCCCGCAGCGGGTGGCCTCCTCCAGCACCGTGTCCTGGGCCTGCTTCTTGGTGCCGACGAACAGCATGGTGCCGCCGCCGGCGGCCAGATCCCGGACGAAGGCGTAGGCCTCGCGAAACTTCTTGAGGGTCTTCTGCAGGTCGATGATGTAGATGCCGTTGCGCTCCCCGAAGATGTACTTCTGCATCTTCGGGTTCCACCGCTTGGTCTGGTGGCCGAAATGCACGCCGGCCTCCAGCAGCTCCTTCATGGTCAGCGCGGCCATGGCTCCTCCTTCGGTTGGTCCTCCGCCGCGCGCCCGGGCTCCGGCCCGGCACCGAACGTGGCGCGGCGTGCGTGATGGTGAGGGTGACGGTCAGGTCGTGTACTTGGCATTGATGCGGACGTACTCCTCGCTCAGGTCGCAGGTGAGCATGCGCTCCTCCCCGCGCCCCAGACCCAGGTCGATGGCGATCGTGTAGGCCGGTCGCGCCATCGTCTCCCGGATGCGGTCCAGGCGCGCCCCCTCCCGCAGCGCGCCCCGCTCCACCAGGAGCTCGTCGTCGAACGCGATGGCGACCCGGTCCGGGTCCACCCTGGCCGGCGACTTGCCCAGGGCCATCATGATGCGGCCCCAGTTGGGGTCCTGGCCGTTGATGGCGGTCTTCACCAGCAGCGAGCCGGCGACGCTCCGGGCGGCGGCCAGCGCGTCGCGACGGCTCCCCGCCCCGCGCACCACCACCGTGACGACCTTGGTGGCGCCCTCGCCGTCCTCCACCAGCAGGCGGGCCAGCCGGCCGGTGACCGCCTCCACGCCCTGGGCCAGCTGGCGCAGGCCCCGGCGGTTCGCCTCCAGCGGCGCCGTCTCCGCCAGGCCGTTGGCCAGGATCGCCACCGTGTCGCTGGTCGACTGGTCGCCGTCCACCGTGATGCGGTTGAACGACCGGTCCACGGCACGCCGGAGGACGGCCTGCAGGGCCGCCGGGGCCACGGCCGCGTCGGTGGTCAGGAAGCAGAGCATGGTGGCCAGGTGGGGCTCGATCATCCCCACCCCCTTGGCGATCCCGCCGATCGTGACCGGCCGGCCGTCGATCTCGACCTTCACGGCCGCTTCCTTGGGCCGGGTGTCGGTCGTCATGATGGCCTCGGCGGCGGCCCGGCTGCCCTGGGGCGACAGGGCCTTGACCAGCTGGGGGAGGCCGGCTCGCACCCGGTCCATCGGCAGGCGCTGCCCGATCACGCCGGTGGCGGCGATCAGGACGTGGCGGGCCGGGATGCGGAGCAGGTCACCGACGGTCCTGGCCATCTCGCGGGCGTCCCGGATCCCCTGCTCGCCCGTGCAGACGTTGGAGCACCCGCTGGAGGCCACGATGGCCTGGGCGATGCCGTCCCGCACGTGCTCCATCGAGACCAGGACGGGCGCGCCCTTCACCTGGTTGGTGGTGAACACCGCCGCCGCGCGGGCCGGCGACGACGAGTAGATCAGCGCCAGGTCCTTCTTGCCGCTGGGCTTGATGCCGGCCGCGACGCCGGCGGCCAGGATGCCGGGGACCGCCGTGACACCGCCGTCGAGCCACTCGACGCCGCTGGCGCGACTCTCCGGGGCGCGGGGGTCGAGCACTAGGGGTAGACCGGGGGCGCGTCGAGCCCGGTCCGCTCGTTCCACCCGCACAGGATGTTGAGGTTCTGGACCCCGTTGGCGGCCCCGCCCTTGCCCAGGTTGTCGATCGCCGACAGGCACACCGCGCGGCCCGTGCGCGGGTCGGCCACCACCGCGACGTCGCAGAAGTTGGATCCGACGACCGCGCGCGTGGTCGGCCGCTCGCCCTCGCCCAGCACCCGCACGAAGGGCTCCCCGGCGTAGAAGTCCCGGTAGGCCGCCGTCAGCTCGGCGGAGCCCAGGGGAGTGGCCAGCGGGACCGAGGCGGTGGTGAACAGCCCGCGGTTCAGCGGGAGGAGGTGCGGCGTGAAGCTGACGCGGACCGGCGCGCCGGCCAGCAGGCCCAGCTCCTGCTCGATCTCCGGGGTGTGCCGGTGGGAGGCGATGCTGTACGCCTGTACGTTCTCGTTGGCCTCGGTGTAGAGGTACATGGGGTCGGCCTTCCGGCCCTGGGCGCCCGCCCCGGTGACGCCGGACTTGCCGTCGATGACGATCCCCTCCAGGCGGGCCAGCCCGGCCCGAAGCAGCGGCGCGATGGCCAGGATGGCGCCGGCCGGATAACAGCCCGGCGCGGCCACCAGCGTGGCCGCCGCGATCGCCTTGCGATGCAGCTCGGGCAGGCCGTAGACGGCCTCGGCCAGCCCGTCGGGGTCCACGTGCGCCGCCCGGTACCACGTCACGTAGTCCTCGGCGTTGTGGAGCCGGTAGTCGGCCGAGAGGTCGATCGCCTTGACGTGCCGGCGCCGCAGCACCGGCACGATCTTCTGGGACTCCATGTGCGGCAGGGCCAGGAAGACGACATCGGCGACGTCGGCCAGCCACTCGGCGTCGACGGCATGGAAGCGCAGCGCCGTCAGCCCCCGCAGGTGCGGCAGGGCCACGGCCAGTGGCTGGCCGTCCAGCCGGTCGGACGTCACCCCCGTCACCTGCACGTGGGGGTGCCGCAGCAGGAGCCGCAGGAGCTCGGCTCCCATGTACCCGCTGGCGCCGGCGACCGCGACGCGGACGCTGCCCATGCTTACCGCTTCGAGTACTGGAACTTCTGCCGGGCGCCCGGCTGGCCGTACTTCTTGCGCTCGCGCATGCGCGGGTCGCGGGTGAGCAGGCCGGCCTTCTTGAGCGGCTGCCGGAGGTTCTCGTCGAAGGCCACCAGCGCCCGCGCCAGCCCGTGCCGCACGGCGCCCGCCTGGCCGGTCGGGCCGCCACCGCTGACCGTGGCCACCACGTCGAACTGCCCGTTCGTGTTCGTGATCTCGAGCGGCTGGGCGATGATCATCCGCAGCGTCTCGCGCGGGAAGTAGTCCTCGAAGGCGCGCCGGTTCACCGCGATGCGCCCGTTGCCGGGCTTGATCCACACCCGGGCCACCGAGGTCTTCCGCCGGCCGGTCCCGTAGAAGCGCTCGACGACCGCCATCACCGGCCTTCCTTCCTGCCCGCCAGCGCGGCCGGAAGCGGCTCCGGCCGCTGGGCCTGGTGCGGGTGCTCCGACCCCCGGTAGACCTTGAGCTTCCTGGCCATGGCCCGGCCCAGCCGGTTCTTGGGCAGCATCCCCTGCACCGCCCACTCCACCACGCGCTCGGGATGCCGCTTCAGCATGGTCTCGGCGTTGACCTCCCTGAGGTGCCCGATGTAGCCGGTATGCCAGCGATACGTCTTGTCACGCCGCTTGCGCCCCGTCAGGTGGACCTTCTCGGCATTGATGACCACGACGTGGTCGCCGACGTCCTGGTGGGGCGCGAAGACCGGCTTGTGCTTTCCTCTCAGGATCGTGGCCACGCGGCTGGCCAGGCGCCCCAGCACCTGGCCGTCGGCATCCACGACGTACCACTTGCGTTCGACGGCATCTCCACGGACCATCGGCGTCGGCATCGTCTCCTCACGCTGGCTGTAAGTAGGCATCGGGCCGGCAAAATTGCAACGTCCTAGCCTACTGGAATCCACCGCACCTGTCAACGAACGGCCGGCCCGCGGGTCTTTCCCGGCCACGGGCAGAGCGTCCGGACGGGGCAGACCGGACACCGCGGCTTGCGGGCCGTGCACGTCCGCCGGCCGTGGGCCTGGAACAGATGGGTGGCCCGGGTCCAGGATTCGCGTGGCAGCACCTCGGCCAGCTGGTCGTGCAGCCGGTCGGGGTCGTCGCTCCGGCCCAGCCCCAGGCGCCGGGTGACGCGGAAGACGTGGGTGTCGACCGCGATCGCCGGCTCGCCGAACGCGTTGCCCAGCACCACGTTGGCGGTCTTGAGCCCCACCCCGGGAAGCGCCATCAGGGCCTCGCGGCTGCGCGGCACCTGGCCGCCGTGGCGCTCGACGAGGGCCCGGGCCATGCCCAGGATCGCCCTGGTCTTGGCGCGGAAGAATCCGGTCGAGCGGATGGCCGCCTCCAGCGCGGCCGGGTCGGCCTGCGCCCAGTCCGCCGCCGTCCGGTAGCGGCGGAACAGGGCGGGTGTCACCTGGTTCACGCGCTCGTCGGTGCACTGGGCCGACAGGATCGTCGCCACCAGGAGCTCGAGGGGCGTGGTGAAGTCCAGCGCGATGCGCGCGTCCGGGTAGGCGCGCTCCAGGGCCGCCAGGATCTTCCGGGCCCGCGCCTTCCGGGCCGCCGCCGTCTCCCGCCCGCCCGTCCGGGCCATCCTCACCGGCCCAGGGCGGCCTGAATGCGCGCGATCGTGGCCGCCTGCTCGGCCGGCGCCAGGCGCCGAGGGGC
>JBBIIW010000019.1:0-16967 GCA_037446305.1 Candidatus Rokuibacteriota bacterium | reverse complement strand
GGCCGCCCATGCCGTGTCGACCCTGAACGAGCCCATCGCGGGAGGGTCCGGCGGCACCGCCGGCGTCGAGATCGTCCTGCCGCGCGCGCGGGCGGCCGGGGGCGCGCGCCTCACCCGCCTCCTGGAGAACGAGCGGCTGCTGGCCGGCGCCCTGCTGGCCCCCACGCTGATCCTGCTGGGGCTGTTCATCGCCTATCCGTTCGTCATGGGCATCTGGCTGTCGCTCTCCAGCGTGAGCGTGGGGCGGCCGGGGCAGTTCGTGGGGCTGGCCAACTTCGTGAAGGCCTGGAACGACTCCATCTTCCGGACGGCCTTCGCCAACACGTTCTTCTACACGTTCTGGGCGACGATCTTCAAGCTGGGCCTGGGCATGTGGCTGGCCCTGCTGCTCAACCGCCACTTCCGGGGCAAGCGGCTGGTGCGGGCCTCCATGCTCCTGCCCTTCATCGTCCCCACCGTGCTCTCCACCTTCGCCTGGCGCTGGATGTTCGATCCGACCTTCAGCGTGCTCAACTGGCTCCTCTACCAGAGCGGGCTCATCGTCACCAAGCTGCCGTTCCTGTCGGACGGCGACTACGCCATGTGGTGCGCGATCGTGGTCAACACCTGGCGCGGCATGCCGTTCTTCGCCATCACGCTGCTGGCCGGGCTGCAGACGATCAACCCCGACCTGCACGAGGCGGCCTCCCTGGACGGCGCCAACGGCTGGCGCCGCTTCTGGCACGTCACCTGGCCGCTGCTCAAGCCGGTCACGCTGGTGGTGGTCGTCTTCTCCGTCATCCAGACCTTCGCCGACTTCCAGCTCATCTACGTCCTGACCGGCGGCGGCCCGGCCAACTCCACGCACCTGCTGGCCACCTACGCCTACCAGGTGGGCGTGCTGGCCGGGCTCCTGGGCGAGGGAGCGGCCATCTCGCTGTTCATGTTCCCCGTCCTGTTCATCGTGGTCTGGGTGCAGCTGCGCTACCTGCGCCGGCTGGAGGGCGCATGATCATCGAGCGGCGCTGGAAGACGTGGGTGTACTTCTACATCCCGCTCGCCCTGTTCATCATCGGCACCCTGTTCCCCTTCTACTGGATGCTGGTCACCGCCGTCCGCCCCGACGAGGAGCTGTACCGCTCCTGGCGGGCGGCCAACAACGCCCCGTTCTGGACGCTCCAGCCCACCCTGGCCCACTTCCGGGACCTGATGGAGAAGACGACGTTCCCCCGCTGGCTCTGGAACACCTTCTTCATCGCGGTGGCCTCCACCGGCATCTCGCTCTTCTGCGGGCTCCTGGCCGGCTACGCCCTGGCCCGGCTGCGCTTCCCCATGGCCGGCCTGCTGGGGACGTCCATCTTCGTCACCTACCTGGTGCCGCCCACGCTGCTGTTCATCCCGCTGGCCGACATCATCCGGAACTTCCAGCTGGGCAACACGCCCTGGGCGCTCATCCTCACCTACCCCACCTTCCTGGTGCCGTTCTGCACCTGGCTGCTCATGGGCTACTTCAAGACCATCCCCCGCGAGCTGGAGGAGTGCGCCCGCATCGACGGGGCCACGCGGCTGGGGGCCATGGTGCGCATCGTCTTCCCCATCGCCGTGCCCGGCATCCTGTCGGCCGGCATCTTCGCCTTCACCCTGTCCTGGAACGAGTTCATCTACGCGCTGGTGTTCCTGTCCTCGCCCGAGCGCAAGACGGTGCCGGTCGGCGTCGTGTCCGAGCTGATCCGCGGCGACATCTACTTCTGGGGGCAGCTGATGGCCGGGGCCCTGCTGGGCTCGGTGCCGGTGGCCCTCGTCTACTCGTTCTTCGTGGAGTACTACGTCACGGGGCTCACGGGCTCCGTGAAGGGCTGAGGCGCCCGCCCGAAAAGGAGGACGACATGCAGGCATCGCGTCGGCAGTTCCTCAAGACCGCCGCCCTCGGAGTGGCGGCGACCACGCTGGCCGGGATCCCCGAGGTGGCCCGCGCCCAGGCCCGGCTCAGCCTCGGCCTCTGGGACCACTGGGTCCCGGGCGCCAACGACGTGCTGAAGGGGATCATCAACGACTGGGGCAAGGCCAACCGGGTGGACATCACCATCGACTTCATCACCTCCATCGGCAACAAGCTCCAGCTCACCGGGGCGGCCGAGTACCGGGCGGGGACGGGCCACGACATCATGGCCTTCTCCACCTGGGACGGCACCTTCTACAAGGACAAGCTGGAACCGCTGAACGACGTGGCCGAGGCCGTCATCAAGAAGTACGGCCCTTACAACGAGAACGCGGTCTACCTGAACCGTCAGGACGGCCAGTGGATCACGCTGCCCTCGCCGATCGGCTCCCACACCTACCCGCTGGAGACCCGCATGGACCTCTGGAAGCAGCATGCGGGCGTGGACGTCCAGGAAATGTTCCCGGCCGACGTCAAGAAGCGCGACCGGAAGAAGGTGGACGCCTGGGACTGGAAGGCGTTCCTGGACGGCGCCCGGAAGGTCCACGGGGCCGGGTTCCCCATCGGCTGCTCGATCGCCGCCAACACCGACTCCAACGACTGGCTGGGGCCGCTCTTCGCCTCCTACGGCTCCTACCCCATGGACGACAAGGGCACCATCACCATCGAGTCGGAGGCCACGCTGGAGGCGCTGGAGTACCTCAAGGAGCTCGTCAAGTCCATGCCGCCGGACATCTACGGCTGGGACGACGCCTCCAACAACCGCTGGCTGATCTCGGGCAAGGGCTCGGCCATCTTCAACCCGCCCAGCGCCTGGACCGTCGCCAAGCGGGATCGTCCCGAGGTGGCCGCCCAGGTCTGGCATCACGACGTGCCCCGCGGCCCCAAGGGCCGGTTCCGGGGCTCGCTGCCCTTCACCTGGGGCGTGTGGAGCTTCAGTCGCGCCAAGCAGGCGGCCAAGGATCTGCTGCTGCACCTGTCCCAGCAGGAGCAGCAGTGGAAGACCATCACCGCCTCCCAGGGGTATGACATTCCGCAGACCAACGCCTTCCTGTCCCACCCCATCTGGAACGAGATCGAGCCGCCCCGGGGCGGGCAGTACAACTATCCGGTCCGGGGTGACGAGCGGCTCATCGTGGCCGGCCAGCCGGCCAAGCCGGAATTCGGCGCCCAGATCTACTCCAAGTGGCTGCTGCCGACCATGGTGGCCCGGGTGACCCAGGCCGGCGGCTCGCCGCGCGAGGCCATGAAGTGGGCGGCCGGGGAGCTCGAGGGCTACAAGCGGGGGTAGGGTCCGAGGCCATGAGCCCCGACAGCACCGCCGTCCAGACCGCCGCGCCGGCGCGGATGCGAGCCGCGCGGGCGCGGCTGGGCGTCCGCCTGCGCTCGCGGGCGGCGGTCGGGGTTCTCATGACCCTGCCCCTGCTGGTGCTCATCGCCGGCCTGGTCGTCTACCCGTTCTTCTACGCCATGTACCTGTCGATGCTGAACAAGCGGGAGACGACCTTCATCGGGCTGGACAACTACCGCTTCCTGCTCACGCGGGACACCTTCTGGCTGGTGGTCCGCACCTCGTTCCTGTTCACCTTCCTGGCCGTGCTCTGGAAGGCCATCCTGGGCTTCACCCTGGCCGTGGTCATCCACACCCTGCCGACCCGCGGCCAGCGGCTGTGGCGGGGGCTCTCGCTCATCCCCTGGGTGATGCCGCTGGCCCTGTCCTCGCTGGGCTGGTGGTGGATCTTCGAGCCGACCCACAGCGCGCTGAACTGGCTGCTGGTGCTCCTCGGCTTCACTCCCCAGGCCTGGCTGGCCGACCCCTTCTGGGCCCGGGTGTCCATCATTCTCGTCAACGTCTGGTACGGCACCCCGTTCTTCATGATCACCTACCTGGCCGGCCTCAAGTCCATCCCGGCCGAGCTGTATGAATCCTCGGAGATCGACGGAGCCAACGCCGCCCAGCGGCTGCGCTACATCACCCTGCCCATGCTGAAGAACATCATCGCCATCACGCTGCTGTTCTCCACCATCGTGACCCTGGCCACCTTCGACATCGTGCGGGTGCTGACCCGGGGCGGGCCTCGCGGCTACACCCACCTGTTCGGGACCTACGCCTTCGAGCTGGGCATCGCCTCCGGCGACGTCCCGCTGGGGGCTGCCGTCTCCCTGTTCATGTTCCCCCTGCTGGCGGTGTCGGCCTTCTTCATCCTGCGCGGCATCCGCCGGAGCGCGACGTGAGCCGCCGGCCGCGCCGGGTCCTGGTCATGATGGTCTGCTACGCCATCATCGGCCTGTTCATGCTCTTCTTCCTGTTCCCGCCCTACTGGATGGCCATCACCTCGCTCAAGACCAACCAGGAGATCGAGAGCCTGAAAGGCATCCCGCTCGTCATCCAGCAGGGCGCCACCCTGCAGCACTATGTCGACCTGTTCACCCGGACCGACTTCCTCATCTACTTCAAGAACTCGGTCCTGGTCACCATCCCGGTCGTGCTCATCTCGATGGTCATCAGCGTGATGGCCGCCTATGCGCTGTCGCGGCTGGGCTTCCTGGGCGCGGGGCTGATCGGCACCGGCGTCTTCCTGGTCTACCTGGTGCCCGATTCGCTGCTCTTCATCCCCTTCTTCAAGATCATCGGCTGGCTGGGACTGCTCAACTCCAAGTGGTCACTGGTCCTGGTGTACCCGACCGCCATCGTGCCCTTCTGCACCTGGCTCCTGATCGGCTACTTCGCCTCCATCCCTCGGGAGCTGGACGAGGCGGCCCTGGTCGATGGCGCCAACCATGCCCAGATGCTGCTCCGGATCTTCCTGCCGGTGGCCGTGCCCGGGCTCATCGCCGCCACCATCTTCGCCTTCACCGTTTCCTGGTCGGGGTTTCTCTACCCCCTGGCCTTCATCTTCTCGCCCGAGGAGATGGTGCTCACGGTGGGCACGGTGACCACGCTGATCAAGGGCGACGTCTATCACTGGGGTGGGCTGATGGCCGGCGCGCTGCTGGCCTGCCTGCCCCCGGTTGTGCTGTACGTGTTTCTGATGGACTATTACATCTCCGGGCTCACCGCCGGCAGCACCAAGGCGTGAGGCCGGGAGCACCCACGAGGGAGAGTCAGCGATGGCCCAGGTCCTGATGAAAGATCTGAACAAGAAGTACGACGAGGTCCACGCGGTCAAGGACGTCAACCTGCACATCCGCGACAAGGAGTTCGTCGTCCTGGTGGGGCCCTCGGGGTGCGGCAAGTCCACGACCCTGCGCATGGTCGCGGGCCTGGAGGAGATCACGGCCGGCGAGATCATCATCGGCGACCGCGTCGTGAACGACCTGCCCCCCAAGGACCGCGACATCGCGATGGTCTTCCAGAACTACGCCCTCTACCCGCACATGACCGTCTACGACAACATGGCCTTCGGCCTGAAGATGCGCAAGTTCCCCCGGGCCGAGATCGAGAAGCGGGTGCGGGAGGCGGCCGAGATCCTGGGCATCCAGGAGCTGCTCCGGCGCAAGCCGCGCCAGCTCTCGGGCGGGCAGCGGCAGCGGGTGGCGGTGGGCCGGGCCATCGTGCGTCACCCCCAGGTCTTCCTCTTCGACGAGCCGCTGTCGAACCTGGACGCCAAGCTCCGCGTGCAGATGCGGGTGGAGCTCAAGCGCCTGCACGACCGGCTGGAGACGACCGCCATCTACGTCACCCACGACCAGGTGGAAGCCATGACGCTGGGCGACCGGGTCGTGGTCATGAAGGACGGCTGGGTGCAGCAGGTGGGCGAGCCCATGGAGCTCTACTCGCGGCCGGCCAACCGCTTCGTGGCCGGCTTCATCGGCTCGCCGGCCATGAACTTCGCGGAGGTCGTGATCAAGGACGCCGGCGGCACGCTGTGGGCCGAGACGCCCGGCCTGCGGGTGAAGGTGCCGGCGGCCCGGGCCCCGCGGCTGCGGGCCTACGCGGGCCAGACGGTCACCCTCGGCGTGCGCCCGGAGGACCTGCACATCGCCGGCGGCGCCGAGAACGGCGACCACACCTTCAGCGCGGTGGTGGAGGTGGTGGAGCCCCTCGGCTCCGAGATCCTCCTCGACGTCAAGGCCGGCACCCACAGCCTGGTGGCCCGGGTGGAGCCGACCGTGCGGGTGAAGGTGCACGAGACGCTGCGCCTGGCCCTGGACCCCGAGCGCCTGCACTTCTTCGACGCCCGGACCGAAGCGGCGATCTGACCCCCGCCCCCGCGCCTCCTACCCGAACAGCAGGCGGGGCAGCCAGAGCGCCAGCTCGGGGAAGAAGAAGACCAGCAGCAGGCCGATCACCTGCAGGATCATGAAGTCCACCATGCCCCGGTAGATGTCGCTCAGCTCCCACTGCGGCGCCACCGCCTTCAGGTAGTAGGCGGCCATGGCCACCGGCGGGGACAGGAAGGCGGTCTGGAGGTTGACCGCCACCAGGGTGCTGAACCACAGCAGGTTGAACTTCAGCTCCTCGACCACCGGGATGAAGATGGGCAGGAAGATGAAGATGATGGCCGGCCACTCCAGCGGCCAGCCCAGCAGGAAGATCACCAGCATGAGCAGGGCCAGCATGGCCAGGGGCGGCACCGGCAGGGCCAGCAGGGTGTTGGCCAGCATGGTGCTGGTCCCCAGCCGCGTGAAGACGGCCCCGTAGATGTTGGAGGCCACGGCCAGGAACAGGACCAGGCTCGAGGTCTGCAGGGTCTTGTAGGCGGCGTCGCGCAGGACGGGGTAGGTGAGCCGGCGGTAGCAGGCGGTGAGGACGGTGGCCCCGAAGGCGCCCATGGCCGCCGCCTCGGTGGGCGTGGCCAGCCCGAAGATGATGCTGCCCAGGGCGGCGAAGATGATCGCGCCCAGGGGCACGATGCCGCTCAGGAACTCCCGGACGATCTGCCAGACGGAGGTGGCCCACTGGTCGCGCGGCAGCGGCGGGCCCAGGCGCGGGTTCAGCAGGCTGCGGGTCATGGCGTAGGAGATGTAGAGGCCCGACAGGATCAGGCCCGGGACGATGGCGGCCGCGAAGAGCTGGATGATGGACACGCCGATCACCGGCCCCATCACCACCAGCATGACGCTGGGCGGGATCAGGATGCCGAGCGTGCCCCCGGCCGCGATGGCGCCGGCCGACAGCTTGGGGTCGTACCCGGAGCGGATCATGGCCGGCGCGGCCATGAGGCCCATGACCGTGACCGAGGCGCCGATGATCCCGGTGGCGGTGGCGAAGATGGTGGCCGTGAACAGCACCCCCAGGTAGAGCGAGCCGCGGACGGGGGCCAGGATCAGCTGGAACGACCGGAACAGCCGCTCCATTAGCCCGGCCTGCTCCAGGACGTGCCCCATGAAGATGAAGAGGGGCACCGCGGCCAGCGTCTCCTCCTTCATGAGCCCGATGGTCTGGAACACCATCAGGTAGAAGACGGTGTCGCCGAAGCCGATGTAGCCGAAGACGACCGAGAGGACGATCAGGGTGAAGGCGATGGGGAAGCCGACGAAGATGCCGCCCAGCAGCGCGGCCAGCAGGAGCAGGCCCAGGAACTCCGGGCTCATGCCCGCCGCTCCAGCGCCACCCGCGCGCTCTTGATGAACTCCGAGGCGCCCTGGACGAGCAGGAGGAGCGCGGCCAGCGGGATGACCCCCTTCAGCGGGTAGAGCGGCGGCCGCCAGGGGCTGGCGTCGGACTTCTCCTGGATGGTCCAGGAGTGGTGGAACTCCTCCCAGCCCATGACCAGGAAGAAGATGATGCCGGGGAAGAAGAGGAAGAGGTACAGGACGGCGTCCACCGTGGCCTGCGTGCGACGCGACCAGTTCGAGTAGAACACGTCCGTCCTGATGTGGCCCCCCTTGAGCAGCGTGTAGGCGGCCCCGAGCATGAAGTGGCTCCCGTAGAGCATGTACGTGACGTCGTACGCCCAGATGGTCGGGGCGCCGAAGAGGTAGCGCGCCAGGACCTCGTAGGTCAGGCCGGCCACCATCGGGATGATCAACCAGGCGAAGATCCGGCCCGACCACTCCGACACCGCATCGATCGCCGTCACGACGGACGTCAGCGCGTCGCCGCGCCTCGCATCACCGTGACCGTGGTTCGCCACGCGCATCCCTCCCGTGGAGTCAAGGGCCGAGTCTCGAACAGGCCGAGCAGGACCGAGTCTCGAGGCCGGCCGGGGGCTGGGGCGCCCCCGGCCGGACATGGGTCGCTGTCGTTACTTGGGCGGCGCCTTGAGGAAGATCTCCTCCTTCCAGTAATAGTTGCCGCGGAACTCGTAGGTGGGCCAGTACGAGAGCCGGTAGGGAACCATGAGCTTCGCGAACTCCCGCTGGGAGTCGATCACCTTCTTGTAGAAGGGATCCTTGGCCGCGTCCTCCTTCTGGAGCTGGTCCCAGACCTCGAGGAACTTGTAGTTGAGGTCGTCGGGCGTCCGGTACACGTGCACGCCCAGCTTGATCAGCTCCCGGCAGGCCTCGGCCGTCTGCTTCTGGAACCGGGCGTACCAGCGCCACCAGGTCGCCTGGGTGGCTACCTTCACGATCTCCTGCAGGTCGGGGGGCAGCTTGTCCCAGACGCCCTTGTTGATCGTCAGGTCGCCCACGGTCACCGGCTCGTGCATGCCGGGGCTGTAGTGGACCTTGGTCACGTTGTGGAAGCCCAGGCGCATGTCCTCCACGCAGTTGACCCAGTCGGCGCCGTCGATCACGCCCCGCTCCATGGCGGGCAGGATCTCGCCGCCCGGCAGGGTGACGGCGCTGATCCCGAGCCGGCTGTACACCTCGGCGCCCGAGCCGTAGATGCGATACTTCATGCCGCGGGCGTCGGCGAAGCTCTTGATGGGCCGCTTGAACCACCCCATGGCCTGGGGCCCGGCGGGCAGGATCGGGAAGGACACCAGGTTCATCTTGAGGATGTTCTGGTACCACTCCTGGACCAGCTCGAAGCCGCCGCCCTCGTAGTACCAGGCGAAGAAGTCGATGAAGTCCATGCCGAACAGCGGGCCGTGCGAGAGCGGGATGCCGGCCCGGTGCTTGCCGGTGTAGTAGCCCATGGCACTGTGGGCGCCGTCGATCACCCCGCGGTTGGTGGCATCGATGACCTCGAAGGCGCCCACGACCGCGCCGGCGGGCAGGGTCTCGATCTTGAGCCGACCGGCCGACATCTTCTCCACGGCCTCGGCGAACATCTTGAAGTTCTCGAACAGCGTCAGCGACGCCGGCCAGCTGGCCTGCATCTTCAGCGTGATGGGGCGCTGGGCGGTGGCCGCCGGGGGCTGCAGCCAGAGCGCAGCCATGGCGCCGACCAGCACGCCCAGGACGAGGAACGTGAGGGACCTGTTGACGCGGAACCTGTGCATACCCACCTCCCGATCAGTTCGGGTCCATGCGGCTGGGTCGATTCCGGCAGAAGAGTGGGGGTGAGTCTAGACAGGCCGCCACTACCTGTCAAGGCCGCCGGTGCTATCCTCAGCGGGCGTGCGCCGGCCCCTGCTCGCCCTCCTCGCGGCCCTGCTCCTGGTCGGGATCTTCGCCGGCGGCCTGGCCTGGCTGCTGGACACCCCCCGGCCGCCGGCGGGCGCCGGCCGCGGGGGGCGCCTGTACTACGCCTACTGCGTGACCTGCCACGGGGTGGACGGCCGGGGATCCTGGCGGGCCGCGCTGTTCCTGCTCCGGCCCGGCGATCTCACCGACGCCGGCCGGATGGCCACGCACACCGACGCCTACCTGTTCGACATCATCAAGCGCGGCGGCGATCCCTTCGGGCGCCCGGGCATGCCGGCCTTCGGCTTCCTGGGCGACGCCGACATCCAGGCGCTGGTCGAGCACGTCCGCCGGCTGGCGCGCGCCGAGGGCCGCGCGTCACGGCAGCCGCTCGATCCTGAGCAGGCGCACCTGGTCGCCCTGGGGCCGGACGGCGAGCTTGACGCGGTCGCCGGGGCGCGGGTCCAGCGCGTCGAGCAGCGGGGGGTCGGCGGTCACGGCCATCAGCTCCATGGCCTCCATGCCGAGCGCCGCCACCGCGGGGTGGCGAACGAGGAGCAGGTCGGGCGCGGCCCGCGCCACCACTTCCCCGCGCACCTCGTAGGCCCGGGGGCTGACGACCGTCCCCCAGAGACCCACGGCGAAGGCGGCGAGCAGGCCGGCGAAGAGGCCGGCGAGGATCCAGCGAGTGCGGCGGGAGCCTACCTGGGCTCCAGCTCGGCCGGGTGCAGGCCCTCCGCCGGGGGCGTCCGGTACCCGGTCTCCGGGCGGAGGTCGTTGCCGGTCACCAGCCAGGGACCGCGACAGCCCTCCTCGATGACCCGCGCCGAGGCCCGGTAGGCGCTGCCGAACGTGACGACGAACACGCCGAGGGCCACGGCGCCGCCCAGGCCGCACAGCGCCACGTTGAAGGGGGCCTTGAGCACGGTGACCACCGCCGCCCCGACGTCGTAGGCGTCCTGGGCCATCGCGGGCTGGAGCGGGCCGGCGACCACCAGGGCCAGGGCGACAGCCACGGCGACGAGTCGAGCACCCATCGTCACTCCTCCTTGCTCCCCATGGCGGGGGACCCTTCCATTATGCGCAGCCCCCGGGCCCACCCGGGCGAAGTTTCCGCGCTATATAATCGGCCCAGATCAGTCCCCCGGGAGGAACCCCCGATGAAGCTCGTGCGCTTCTCCCTCAACGGCCAGCCCCCGCGTGTGGGCGCCCTGCAGGGCGACCGGATCGCCGACCTGCAGGCCAGCCTGGCCGCCACGCTCGCCCGCCGGGGCGTGGTCCGGGCCGGCGCCATCGCGGCCGCGCTGATCCCCGAGTCCACCCGCGCCGTCCTCGAGGGCGGCCCGGCCACCCAGGAGGCCATCGCCTCCATCACCGAGTGGGTGACCGTTCCCCGGTCCTCCGCGCGCCTGCACGCGCCCATCGCGGACCCCGGCAAGTTCATCTGCATCGGCCTGAACTACCGCGACCACGCCGAGGAGGCGGGGCAGCCCATCCCCAAGGAGCCGCCCATCTTCCCCAAGTGGAACAACGCCATCCTCGACCCCGGCGAGCCCATCCTGCGGCCTCGCGGCTCGAAGCAGCTCGACTGGGAGGTGGAGCTGGGTGTGGTGATCGGGCGGACGGCCCGCTTCGTGCCCCGGGAGCAGGCTCTGGACTACGTGTGGGGCTACACGATCATCAACGACGTGAGCGCCCGCGACTTCCAGTTCATCACCAGCCAGTGGGGCGCCGGCAAGATCGGCGACACGATGGCGCCCGTCGGCCCCTGGATCGCCGACCGCAGCGAGGTGCCCGATCCGCACGGGCTGGACCTCGAGCTCTGGGTGAACGGCACCCAGATGCAGCACGGCAACACGAAGACGTTCATCTTCGACGTCCGCTACCTGGTCAGCTACCTGTCGAATCTCATGACGCTGCAGCCGGGGGATCTCATCGCCACCGGCACGCCGCCGGGCGTCGGCTTCGCCCGCAAGCCGCCCGTCTTCCTGCAGCCGGGCGACATCTGCCGCCTCGAGATCACCGGCCTGGGGACCCTGGAGAACCCCGTCAAGGACGCCTGACGGCGGGGTGAGGTTGGGAGGGGGCGCCTCGCCCCCTCCCATGTGATCGCTGCCCTTGCCGCCCCGCCCTGTATCAGGGGTGGGTTTGGGAGGGGGCGCCTCGCCCCCTCCCATGTGATCGATGCCGTTGCCGCCGCGCCCTGTAAACCGCCGTAGTACACTCAAGGCCACATGCTGGAGCTGATCGCGCCGCTGGTCGTGCGCGGCACGACCCGGATCGTGCTGATCTCGCTGGACGGGCTGGCGGGGCTGCCGCACCCGGACACGGGCAAGTCCGAGATGGAGACGGCCCGGCTGCCCAACCTGCACGCGCTGGCCGCCGTCTCGGCCTGCGGGCTGCTCCGGCACGTCGGGCCCGGGATCACGCCGGGGAGCGGCCCCGGGCACCTCGGCCTCTTCGGCTACGACCCGCTGCGCTTCCTGGTGGGCCGGGGAGTCCTGGAGGCGCTCGGAATCGAGTTCGACCTGCGTCCCGGCGACGTGGCCGCCCGGGGCAACTTCTGCACCGTGGACGCCCGCGGGCTCATCACCGACCGGCGCGCCGGCCGCATCGCCACCGAGGCGAGCGCCCGGCTGACCGAGCGGCTCCGGCAGATCCGCCTGCCGGGCCTCGAGGTGTTCGTGGAGCCGGTCAAGGAGCACCGCTTCGTGCTCGTCCTGCGCGGCAGCGGCCTGAGCGGCCGGCTGAGCGAGACCGACCCCCAGACGCCGGGCCAGGCGCCGCTGCCGGTGCGGGCGCTCGAGCCCGCCGCCCGGCGCACGGCCGACGCCGTCAACCGCTTCGTGGACGAGGCCCGGAGGCTCCTGGGCGATGCCGCCCCGGCCAACATGGTGCTGCTGCGGGGCTTCGACCAGCTGCCGGCGCTGCCGCGCTTCCCCGAGGTGTTCGGGCTCCGGGCGGCGGCCATCGCCGCCTATCCCATGTACCGCGGGCTGGCCCGCCTGGTCGGCATGGAGGTGCTCAAGACGGGCTCCACCTTCGCCGACGAGGTGGCCACGCTGCGCCAGCACTGGGAGGACCACGACTTCTTCTTCGTCCACTACAAGGACACGGACAAGGCCGGCGAGGACGGCGACTTCGCGGCCAAGGTGCAGGCCCTGGAGCGGTTCGACGCCATGGTGCCCGAGATCCGGGCCCTGGGCCCCGACGTGCTGGTGGTCACCGGCGACCACGCCACGCCGGCCGTCCTGGCCGCCCACGGCTGGCAGCCCGTGCCCGTCCTTCTCTGGAGCCGCTACTGCGGCGCCGACGGCGTCACGGCCTTCACCGAGCGCGCCTGCGCCGCGGGCTCGCTGGGCCTCCTGCCCGCCCACCACCTGATGCCGCTGGTGCTCGCCAACGCCCAGCGCTTGACGAAGTACGGCGCATGAGGCTGATGCTCCGCCTGCTGGCCGGCATCTGGCTGGCCACCCTGGTGGTCACCGGCGGGTTCGCCTACCTGGAGATCCAGGAGGAGCGGGCCCGGATCGAGCAGGACCTGCAGCGGCGGGCGGCGCTGGCCGCCGACGCCGTGCGCGAGGCCAGCGAGCGGGTAGTGGGGCGCGCGCCGGTGTCTAAGCCGGCCGTGGAGCGGGTCGTCAAGCGCTTCAGCCGTCCCGACCGCGGCGTGGCCATCTACGACGAGCTGGCCGGCCTCCTGGACGTCACGCCCGAGGCCCGCTCGCTCGTCGGCCCCGTCACGCCGCTGGTGTCGGAGGCCATCCGCACCAATGCGCCGGTGCGGCAGCGGCAGCGGCTGGGCGGCCGGCCCATGCTCGTGCACGTGGTGCCCGTGGAGCGCGACGAGAAGGTGGCCGGGGCCGTGGCCATCCTGCTCGACGCCGACGTGCTGGAGACGCACGAGCTCAGCCTGTGGCAGCGGACGGCCGTGCGGCTGGGCGTCCTGATCCTGCTCCTGACCGGCATCACCTGGATCCTGGTGCGCTCGACCGTCACCCGCCCCATCGCCCGCATGGCGGAGTGGACCAAGCAGCTCAAGACCGGGCAGCCGGTGGCCCCCCCGCCCGACGCCGACGTGAGCCTGTTCGGCCCCCTGGCCGGCGAGGTGACCGGTCTGGCCCGCACGCTGGTCCGGGCCCGGGCGGCCGCCGAGCGCGAGGCCCGGCTGCGGCTGCGCGGCGAGAGCGTCTGGACCGAGGAGCGCCTGAAGCAGTTCGTGCAGATCCGCTTCGGTGCGCGCCCCATCTTCGTGCTGTCGAACCGCGAGCCCGTCAGTCACGTGCGCGACGGGGGCGCCATCCGGGCCCTGCAGCCCGCCAGCGGCCTGGTCACGGCGCTGGAGCCCATCATGCTGGCCTGCGGCGGCGTGTGGGTGGCGCACGGCAGCGGCGACGCCGACCGGGCCGTCGGCGAGCGGGTGGGCCTGCCCGAGGACGACCCGACCTACACGCTGCGGCGGGTCTGGCTGACGCCCGAGGAGGAGGCCGGGTACTACTACGGCTTCGCCAACGAGGGGCTGTGGCCGCTCTGCCACATCGTGCACGAGCGCCCGCAGTTCCGGGCCGGCGACTGGGAGTATTACCGGGCCGTCAACCAGAAGTTCGCCGCCACCCTGCTGGAGGAGATGGAGAAGGCCGAGTCGCCGATCGTCCTCATCCAGGACTACCACTTCGCGTTGGTGCCGCGGATGATCAAGCAGGAGCGGCCGGACGCCCGGGTGGCCCTGTTCTGGCACATCCCCTGGCCCAACTTCGAGGCCTTCGGCATCTGCCCCTGGCAGCACGACATCCTGCTCGGCATGCTGGGCGCCGACCTGGTGGGCTTCCACACCCAGTTCCACTGCAACAACTTCCTGGAGACGGTGGAGCGCACCATCGAGGGCCGGGTGGAGTGGGACCTCTTCGCGGTGGTCCGCGGCCAGCACACGACCCACGTCAAGCCCTTCCCCATCAGCGTGGCCCACGAGACGGCCGAGCCGGACGCAACCCTGCCCTCCCGCGGCGCGCTGCTGGTGGGGCAGAGCGCCAGCGTGGAGTACGTGGGCGTCGGGGTCGAGCGGATCGACTACACCAAGGGGCTGCCCGAGCGCTTCCGGGCCATCCGCCGGTTCTTCGAGCGCTGGCCCGAGTACCGGCGGCGCGTGATCTTCGTCCAGATCGCCTCGCCCAGCCGCAGCCGCATCCCGCGCTACCAGCAGCTGCAGCAGGAGATCCACGACATCGTGCGGCGCATCAACGAGGACATCGGCGACCGCGGCTGGCAGCCAATCATCTACCGCGAGCGCCACCACAGCCACCGGGAGATCCGGGCCTGGTACCGCGCCGCCGACTTCTGCATGGTGACGTCGCTGCACGACGGCATGAACCTGGTGGCCAAGGAGTTCATCGCCGCCCGCGACGACGACGACGCCGTCCTGATCCTCAGCCGCTTCACCGGCGCCTCCCGCGAGCTGCGGGACGCCCTGCTCGTCAACCCGTACGACATCGAGGACATGTCCGATGCCATCCGCCTGGCCATCGAGATGGACGCGGGTGAGCGCCGGGAGCGCATGGCCCGCATGCGCGCCCAGGTCCACGAGCAGAACATCTACCGCTGGGCCGGCATGCTCCTCAGCGAGCTGGCGCGCATCCCGAGCCCCGTGGCCGACCGTCAGGGAACGCCGGGCGACAGGCTGGTGTAACTCTTTCACGAGTAAGTCTTACCAGCCGCCGTGCCCCGGGCCCGAAAGGCCCGTATTTGGGCCCCTTCTCCATGGCATCGCGCTTGCCGCCCCTGGTCGCCATCTGACGGGCCGGGGATGGCCTGGACCGGGAAGGGATACGCGCAGCCATGGACGACCAGAACGTCGTGGACATCGACATGAAGGGCGCGCCAGCCTGCAGCCGGTGCTTCATGCTGGTCGCGCGCTATGCCCCCCAGGTGGTCGCCTCCACGGGGACGTACCACCGCGAGTGCTTCGAGGCCTGGTACTTCGGTCGCTACGGCAAGCGGCCGCGCCTGATCGCCGGCACCAACGGCGACCGTCACCGCTTCCGCATCCGCGAGGAGCAGGCCGCAGCGTAGGCGGGGCGGGGCCGCATGCGCCGGGAGCGTGACAGCCTCGGCGCAGGCGCGGTCCCCGCCCGCGCGCTGTACGGCCTCTTCACCCAGCGCGCGCGCGACACCTTCCACCTCACCGGTCAGCCGCCCCACCCGGCGCTCATCCGGGCCTATGCGAGGATCAAGCAGGCGGCCGCGCGCGCCAACGCCCGGCTGGGGCTGCTGCCGGCCCGGTGGGCGCGGGCCATCGAGGCGGCGGCGGCGCAGGTCGCCGCCGGCGCCCTGCCCGACGTCGCCGTGCTGGACGCCCTGCACGCCGGGGCGGGCACGCCGGTGCACATGAACGTCAACGAGGTGATCGCCAACCTGGCCAACGAGCGGCTGGGGGGCCGCCGCGGACGCTACGAGCCCATCCACCCCAACAACCACGTCAACCTCGGGCAGTCCTCGAACGACGTCACGCCGACCGCCATCCGCCTCATGGCGCTGGAGCTGGCGCCACGGCTCACCGGGGAGCTCAAGGCCCTGGAGGCGGCCTTCCGCCGGCACGCCCGGCGCGAGGCGCGGGTGGTGAAGCCCGGGCGCACGCACTTGCAGGACGCCGTGCCCATCACCTACGGGCAGGTCTTCGCGGGGTACGCCCAGGCCCTGCGCGACGCGGCCCGGGCCCTGGCCGCCGCCGGGGACGAGCTGCGGGTGATCGGCCTGGGCGGCACCGCCGTGGGCACCGGCATCACCGCGCATCCGCGCTTCCGGGCGCTGGTGGCGCGCGAGCTGTCCCGCCTGGTGGGGCAGCGCCTCACGCCGGCGCCCAGCACCGTGACCACCACCTGGAGCCTCCGCCCGCTCCTGGCCTGCTCGGCCGCCCTGCGGGGCCTGGCCGTGGACCTGGCCAAGATCTGCTTCGACCTCCGCCTGCTCGCCTCCGGCCCCCACACGGGGCTCGCCGAGCTGCGGCTGCCCGAGGTCGAGCCCGGCTCGTCCATCATGCCGGGCAAGGTCAACCCGTCCGTGCCCGAGGCCGTCGAGATGGCGTGCTACCAGGTCCAGGGCCTGGACCACGCGGTGGCGCTGGCGGCGGGAGCCGGCGAGCTTGAGCTGAACGTGATGACGCCGCTGGTGGCCCACGACCTCGGGCAGAGCTTCGACCTGCTCACGCGGGGCGTCCGGCTGCTCCGGGAGCGGTGCGTGGAGGGCCTGCAGGTGGACCGCCGCCGGGTGGCTGCGCTGGTGCGGGGCAGCCTGATCGAGGCCACCGCGCTGTCGCCCTACCTCGGCTACGAGGTGATGGCCGAGCTGGTCAAGGAGGCCCTGGCCACGGGCCGGCCGCTGCGCGACGTCGTCCTGGGCCGCGGCCTGGTGGACGCGCGGACGCTGGACCGCCTGCTGGACGTGCGCGCCACCACCGGTCCCCACCGGCTCGACGTCGCGCTCCGCCGCCGCCTGCAGGCCACCCCCGCCTACCGGGCGTACCGGGAGGCCCTCCGATAATTGGTCTGATGAGCCTTGGAGCAGGGTCCATACTGCAAGGGGGTTCGACGGGAAGGGG
>JBBIIW010000018.1:0-17419 GCA_037446305.1 Candidatus Rokuibacteriota bacterium | reverse complement strand
GCAGCGGTTGAGATGGTCCGCGAGGCGCTGCTGGGCCACGCCGACGTGCTTCCAGGCGGCGATCGGATCGGGCCGGTCGAGCTTGCCGGCCCTGAAGACGAAATCCGCCCATTCCGGGAGGGACATTTCGGCCTCCTGGGCGGAGGCGTGGCAGGGATATGCGGTACCGACCCAGCGCAGGCGTTTGGGGTGGTCGGGCGGCAGCGCGGCGCGTTTCATGAACTTGCGCAGGATCGGCTGGCGTGCGCGGCTGGCGGAAACCTGTTTTTTCGGATCGATGTTCGAGAGCGCGCGGGTGTTGGCGGTTCCCCAGAAGGAGATGTACACGTTGACGGTCGAGATGATGTGCTTCTCGATCGGGCTGACGAACGCGAGCTGGTTTTCGCTGGCGTGGCGGAGGAACACCCAGTCGGCATCCTCCGGCAGCAGCCGCACCCAGGGGTGTCCGCCGGCCCGCAACACCGCGTGCAGCACGGCGACGGCCAGCGGCTCCGCCAGCAGGGCCTCGTCGTCCGGCACGCCGTCGGGCACGGGCCAGCAGCACCGCTCCGGCACGCTGGCCAGCTCGGCAAAACCACCGTCGACATCGATACCTACGGCCATCCGGCTCAGACACAGGTTCCGGTTGCCCTCGCGGCACAGGGGACAGCGCCCGCAGGAGTAGTTGGGCTCCACCACCACGCGCTGGCCAGCCCGCACGCGTGTCACGCCGGGGCCGGTCGCCTCCACCACCCCGACGAACTCGTGCCCCATGACCCGCGGGTAGGCGACGGCGCGGTCCCCGGTCCAGATGCGGTAGTCGGTCCCGCACAGACCGGCCAGTGTCACGCGCACCAGGACCCCGCCCGCGCCCGCGGCGGGCCGGGCCGCGCGCTCGACGCGGAGGTCACGGGGCGCGTGCAGGATGGCGGCCTTCATCGGGCGAGACACTGTAATAGAACTGGTCGGCCGGCACAATACGACCGGCCGGCGCTGCCCCCGTCAGGCCGCGGTGTGGCCCCCGTCCAGATAGATCGTCTGCCCGGTCATGAAGTCCGAGGCCGCCGACGCCAGGTAGACGGCGAGCGGGCCGATCTCCTCGGGGCGTCCCGTCCGGCGGGCCGGGATGTCGCGAAGCAGCCGCTCGGCCACGCGCGGGTTGTCGGGGGCGAAGGCCGGGGCCGACATGTCCGTGGCGAACCAGCCGGGGGCGATGGCGTTCACCTGGACGTTGTGCCGCGCCCACTCGACGCCGAGGGTCCGGGTGAAGGCCACGATGGCCCCCTTGCTCGCCGAGTACACCGTGTAGCCGGGCAGCCCGACCGCGGCCAGCATCGAGGCCACGTTGATCACCTTGCCCGCGCGCTGGGCGATGAGGTGCGGCCCGGCGGCCCGGCACCCGTTGAGGACGCCGTGCAGGTTCACCTCGAGCAGACCCCGCCACTCCTCGGGCGTCCACTCGACCAGCGGCTTCACGACCGCCACGCCCGAATTGTTGACCAGGATGTCGAGCCGGCCGAGCGCCGAGCGGCACTGGTCGACGAGCGCCTCGACCGCCGCGTAGCTCGCCACGTCGGTCGGCACGGCCAGCGCCCGGCGCCCCGCCCGCTCCACCAGGGCCGCGGTCTCTTCCAGGTCCGCCTTGGAGCGCGCGCCGAGGGCCAGATCGGCGCCCGCCTCCGCCAGGGCCACCGCGATGGCCCGCCCCAGGCCCCGGCTGGCGCCGGTGACGACCGCGACCTTGCCGGCCAGCGGGAGGCCGCCGGTCACCGGTAGAGCTCCTCCAGCTGCTGGCGGTACTTCTCGATGACCACCTTCCGCTTGACCTTGAGCGTCGGGGTCAGCTCGCCCCCCTCCTGGCTGAAGTCGCCGTCGAGCAGGGCGAACTTCTTGATCCGGGCGTACGACTGCAGGTGGGAGTTCTTCTCCTCCACCGTCCGCGACACGCGCTCGAGCACCTTGGGGTGCTTGAGCAGGACGGCCGGGTCGGCGCCCACGATCCCCTGCTCGCGCGCGAACTTCGCCAGCTCGTCCGGGTTGAGGGTGATGAGGGCCACCGGATACGGGCGCCGGTCGCCGTAGACCATGACCTGGCTGATGAACGGATCGGCCTTCAGGAGGTTCTCGATGTTCTGGGGCGCGATGTTCATGCCGCCCGCGGTCACGATGATGTCCTTCTTGCGGTCCGTGATGTAGAGGAACCCGTCCTGGTCGAGGTGCCCGATGTCGCCGGTGTGGAACCAGCCGCTCTCCTCGAACACCTCCCGGGTGGCCTCCGGCTGCCCGTGGTAGCCCCGGGTGGCGATGTTCGGGCCGCGGGCCAGGATCTCGCCGTCGGGGGCGATCCTGAGCTCGATCCCCGGCAGCGCCTGGCCGACCGAGCCGAACTTGAAGCGGCCGGGGCGATTGAAGGTGAGGACCGGGCAGGTCTCGGTGAGCCCGTAGCCTTCCAGGACCAGGATGCCGGCGGCATGGAAGAACTCGGCGATCTCCCGGGACAGCGGCGCCCCGCCCGAGACCGCCCACTGCAGCCGGCCCCCGAGGGCGGCGTGGAGCTTGGCGAAGACCAGCTTGTGGGCGAGGCGGTGCCGGACGGCCAGGCCGCCCGGGATGGGCCGGCCCTCCTGCTGCAGCCGGCTGACCTGCCGACCCACGTCCATCGCCCAGTGGAAGATCCGGCGCTTGAGCGGCGAGCCGGCCTGCACGCCGGCCAGGATCCGGGCGTAGACCTTCTCGAAGACGCGGGGCACGCTGCAGATGAAGTGCGGCCGGACCTCCCGCAGGTTCTCCCCGACCTTGTCCAGGTTCTCGGCGAAGGCCGTCGTCAGGCCGTGGTAGGGCCCCAGGAACGACTCCAGGCGCGCGAAGGAGTGGGCCAGCGGAAGGAACAGCAGGTGCACCCAGCCCTCCTGCACGGGCGTCGTGGCGCCCGCCGCCGACACCGCCGCGATGTGGTTGGCGTGCGTCTGCACGACCCCCTTCGGGGGTCCGGTCGTGCCCGAGGTGTACACGATCGTCGCCACGTCGTCGGGCCGGCCGGCCGCGATGCGCTCCTGGAGCACGGCCTTGAGCGTCCCGGCCCGCTCGCGCCCCAGGCGGCGCAGCATCGCCCACGTGTAGACCGTCTCCGGCGGCTGCGTCGGCTCGTAGCCGGCCATCACCACCACCTGCTCCACGCCGGGCATCTTGGCGCGGACCTCGAGGACCTTGGCCAGCTGCGCCGGGTCCTCGACGATGAGCGTCCGCGCCTGGGCGTCGTTCACGACGTAGGCGACGAGGTCCGGCGGGTAGGTGGGATAGATCGGGATGGTGACGCCGCCGACACTGAAGATCGCCATGTCGGCCTGCACCCACTCGGCGCGGCTGGCCGAGAGGATCGCGACGGCCTCACCCGGCCGGCGCCCGAGCGCCAGCAGCCCCAGGGCCAGCTCCTCCACGATCTCGCCGACCTGCCGCCAGGTCAGCGTCTGCCAGGCGCCCGCCTGCTTGAACTGCTGGGCCGGCCGGTCCGCGCTCGCCGCGACCCGGCTCCAGAACATCCTCGCCAGGGTGTCCTGCGCCATCGCCCACCTCCTGCAAAGTGCAACGCGCACAAGGGGTTAGCCACAGTATCACGAAACCCCTCTTGACCGCTCTAACGCACCGCGTTACGCTCGGCTCGACCGACACTGACGACCAGAGGAGGCCGCCCATGGCGGAGACGACACGAACGACCGAGGCGTTCGACACCATGACCGCGAAGTCCATCGAGACCATGACCCTGTGGGCCGAGACGAGCCAGAAGGTCCTGCGCGAGATGGTCGAGCTCGGCGCGGTCGGCGCGAGGGAGTGGGTCCGCCTCTACGCCGACCTGTCCCGCACGGGCCTGGATGCCCTCAAGGAGGGCCAGGCCTGGATGCTGCGCTGGCAGACGGGCTGGCGGGAGGCGGCTGCGGACCCGGCCGGCTGGTACCAGCGCGCGATGAACGACAGCGTCCAGGGGACCCAGCAGGCGTTCCGCCTGGCCGAGGAGGGTGCCCAGGCCATGACCCGGGCGGCCGAGCGGCTCCAGGCCTCCACCGAGCAGGCCGGCAAGGGCATCCAGGAGACGGTGGCCGGCGCCGTCACCCGGATGAAGGAGATCTACGCGGCGCCCTGACCGGCGTCCCAGGCCCGCGAGACGGCACGGCCCGGCGGGGCACCGCCGGGCCGTGTTCATGTCCGCCGGCCACGCGGTCAGCGCGCCGGCTCGTTCCGCCGCTTCTCGAGCCGCTCCTCCAGCAGCCGCAGCCGCTCCCGCAGGGCGGCCACCTCGTCCCGGAGCCGCTCGGCCTCCGAGGCCTCTCCGCCCTCCCGCCGGCTCTCGGGCCGCGGCGGCGGGCCCCAGCCGGCCCGGGTGGACCACTCCCGGAAGATGCGCTCCATCTCGCGCTGGCTGGAGACGATGCCCTCCAGGCTCGACCGCATCGCACGCTGCACGAACTCCTGCCAGGCCTCGCCGTGCTTGATCAGCTGGTGCAGGAAGGCGGAAGGAATCGCCGAGCGGTGGGCCCGCGCGTTCTCCAGGATGATCTGCGTGAGCGTGACGGCGGTGAGGTCCTCGCCGGTGGCGGCGTCCACCACCGAGATCTCCTTGCCGCCCCGGATCATCTCCTCGATCTCCTCCAGCGTGACGTACCGGCTCTCCTGGGTGTCGTAGAGCTTCCGGTTCGAGTAGCGCTTGATCACGTACGCCATGCGCGCCTCCGGAGCGACGCGGCGAGTCTAACATCGTGCGTCAAGCCTCACAAGGCGCCCGGTGCTACACTGGCGCCTCTCGACGCAGGAGGGATCGACGCATGAAGCTGAAGGATCGCACGGCGCTCGTCACCGGGGGCTCGCGGGGCATCGGCCGGGCCGTGGCGCTGGCCCTGGCCGAGGAAGGCGCCGACGTCGCCGTCAACTACGTCTCCAACGAGGCGGCCGCCGCCGACGTGGTGGAGCACATCCGCAAGATGGGCCGCCGCGCGCTGCTGGCCCAGGCCGACGTGAGCGACTATCCCGACACCTTCCGCATGGCCCAGGACGTCCTCCGCGAGTTCGGCCATCTCGACATCCTGGTCAACAACGCCGGCGTGAACTCCGACAAGACGTTCGTGAAGATGGACCACGCCGCCTGGCGGAAGGTGCTGGCCATCAACCTGGACGGCGTCTTCAACTGCACGAAGGTGTTCATCGACCAGATGATCACGCAGGGCTACGGCCGCATCGTCAACATGACCTCGGTCATCGGCCAGATCGGCAACTTCGGCCAGGCCAACTACGCCGCCTCCAAGGCGGGGGTGGCCGCCTTCACCAAGTCGCTGGCCAAGGAGCTGGCGGGCAAGGGCATCACCGTCAACGCCATCGCGCCCGGGTTCATCGAGACCGAGATGGTGCACAGCATCCCGGAGAAGGTGCGCAACCGCCTGCTGGAGCAGATCCCGCTCCGCCGCTTCGGCACCGCCGAGGAGGTGGCCCGGGCGGTGGTCTACCTGGTCTCGGCGGACGGCGATTACATCACCGGGGCCGAGGTCTCCATCAACGGCGGTCTGCTGATGTAGCGGGACGGGGGCTCAGCCCTGGCGGCGGGCGCCGGGGGCCAGCAGAGCGCGCCCGAGGCTGGACCAGAGGGCCAGGGTCTGGGCCGCCCACGTCCACGGGCGGAGGGCCAGGGCGACCAGGGAGCCCGGGCGCCGGCCGTCCGCGCCGTCGTAGACGATGCGGGTGCGGGAGGGCATCACCCAGGCCTCGCCCGTGAGCACCTCCTCGCCCCGCTGGTTGCGGCAGACCGTGCTCAGGCGCGCGCGGTTGCGCTCCAGCAGGACCTCCAGGACCTCCACCCGGGCCGTGATGGTGTCGCCCGGCTTGACCGGCCGGAGGAACTTCAGGCTCTGCGAGAGGTAGATCACGCCGGGTCCGGGCAGCTGGGTGCCGATGACGGCCGAGATCAGGCCGGCGGTGAAGATGCCGGGGGCGATCGGCTCCTGGAACTGCGTGTCGGCCGCGAAGCGGGCGTCGCTGTGGATCGGGTTGTAGTCGCCGACGGCCTCGATGAAGCCGCTGATCTCCTCCATCGCGACCCGGCGCGCCGACTCGGCCCAGTCGCCGGGCCGCAGCTCGGCGATCGTCCTGCCGATCATCAGCGCTCCCCCGGCACGGCCCGTGCGTCCGGCTCGCGCCGGGCCAGGAGCCGTCCCAGCTCGTCGAGCTTCCGGAGCACGGCGTTCACGCCGTCCTCGACGCGCTCCACGCGCTCCTCCAGCTCGACGATCTGGCGGGCCACCGACGTCAGCTGGGTGCGGGAGGCCATGTTGAGCGTCTGCAGGGCGCTCTCGATCTGCTGGTCGGCGACCTTCCGGGCCGGCCCGTACACGGCCAGCCACTGGTCGAGGTACTGGCCCAGCAGCCGGGCGAAGGCGTCGGTGTTCATGGCCTGGCCCAGGGCCCGCGACCAGGCGTCGATGGAGTGGTCGAGGAACTGCTTCCACTGCGCCGCCATGTCGGGCGTGAGCGGGGTGGCGGCGAACATGCGCGCCCAGGCCTGCACCCACTGGTCCACCAGGGGCCGCCAGAACGCCGTCGGGTCGGGCGGCGCCGCCGGGCTCTGGCCGAGCAGCCGGCCCCAGGCCTGCGCGCTCTCCTCCATGCCCTTCTTCCACAGCTCGAAGATCTGCTGGCTCGGGCCGGGCTCCGTCATCGCTCCTCTCCCTCCCGCCGGCGGGACTCCAGCTCATCGTAGCCCCGCCTGACGCCGGGCGCCAAGCCGGGCACGGTTAGACGGACCTCGGGGCCAGCCAGCCGGAGACCCGGGGCCAGCAGTGCACGGCCGCGCCGCGACCGGCGATCAGCGAGATGTGACCGCCGGGCAGCTCGACGTACTCCTTCTCCCGGCTGGAAACGGCGTCGATCAGGGCCGCCACGCACGCCGGGGGGGCGATGTAGTCCTCGCGGGCGCCGACCGCGAACACCGGGCAGGTGATGGCGCCCAGCTTGACCGGCCGGCCGGCCAGCCGCAGCTCGCCCCGGAACAGCTTGTTGTCCTGGTAGTAGTCGCGCACCCACTGGCGGAAGAACTCGCCCGGGAACGCCACGTACTCGTTGGCCCACCGGTTCAGGGCCGTGAAGCCCTCGACGTACCGGTCGTTCCACAGGTTCCACCAGAGATTGAGGTTGGTGCTGAGGTCCATGGTCGGCTTGAGCAGCTTGAACCCGGCCCGCACCATGTCGGCCGGGACCGTGCCCAGGGTGTCCACGAAGCGGTCCACGTCGAAGTACTTGCGGTCCAGCCACAGGCCGAACAGGCCCACCTTCGAGAAGTCGATGGGGCCCGCCATGTCGATGAAGTTGCGGACCGGCGGGTCCACGGCCCAGCCCAGGTAGGAGGCCGACAGCGGCGCCCCCATGCAGTAGCCGAGGATGGACAGCTCGGCCTGGCCCGACGTCTCCTGCACCTTGCGCACCATGCGGGGCAGGATCGTGGTCACGCACTCCTCGAGCGTGAGCTGGTCGTCCTCGGGCCCGAACACGCCCCAGTCCAGCAGGAAGAAGTCGAAGCCCTCCCGGGTCATGTGCTCGATGAAGCTGCCGCCGGGGAGCAGGTCGAAGATGTAGGGCCGGCTGATGCCCAGGTTGGGGACGAACAGGAGCGGCGTCCGGTAGCGACGCGGCGACTCGTACCGGTACAGGCGCGACTTGTTCCGCTGGTACACCTGCGCGCGGGGCGTGACGCCCGTCCGGGGCCCGCCGGGGGCGCCGAGGAGCACGCCGAGGTTGCGCAGCCGGCGGACGCTCCGGTCCAGCTCCTCCTGCCACCGCTTCACCACTTCGGGGCTCACCCCGCTCCGCGCTTCGGCGAAGCCGTTGGTGAACCGCTCGACGATGTCCGCGAACCGCTCCTGGCCCATGCGCGGGGGGCTCCTTTCGCTCGGGGTCCGGTCACATCGCGAACATGGAGCCGAGCTTCATGGCCAGCCCCATGTCGCCCTTCAGCTTCAGCTTGCCCGACATGAACAGCATCTGGGGGTTCTGCTTCCCGGAGGTCATGTCCAGCCAGTCCTGGGCCCCGACGGTCAGGGTCAGGTTGGGGCTGGCCGCCGGCCCCCGGTTCACGGCACAGGTGCCGTCCTTGATCACGGCGTGCCAGGTCCCGCCGCCCTCGCCGGTGATGTCGTACTGCACCACCGCGCTGGTCCCGGCCGCGCGGTCGGGGCGGAAGCGGCTCGGCATCTGCTCGAAGGTCTCGCTGACTGTCGGCATCGTCTTCTCCTTGCCGTCAGAAGGTGAAGAGGTCCATCCCGCCGGTGACGGTGACGACGGCCCCCGTGATGTAGCGGGCGCGCTCGGAGCAGAGGAACGCGATGGTCCAGGCGACGTCCTCCGGCTCCCCTTCCCGCTGCATGGCCACCCGCTTCACCATCCGCTCGTACATGGGGGAGAGCCGGGCGTTCGGCCCGATGATCCCGGGCGCCACGACGTTGCACGTCACATTGTACCGGGCGCCCTCCAGGGCCACCGAGCGGGCGAAGCCGACCAGGCCCATCTTCGTCGTCGCGTAGGCGGTCTGCCCGAAGCCGCCCAGGAGGCCGGCGATGGAGGCCATGCAGATGATGCGGCCCCACCGCCGCTCGCGCATGCCCGGGAAGACGGCCTTGGTGACGTTGAAGGCGCCCGTGAGGTTCACGGCCAGGTTGAGCTCCCAGTCCTCGGGCCGGGTGTCCTTGAGCTGGGCCAGGGTGTAGATGATGCCGGCGTTGTTCACGCAGATGTCCACCGGGCCCAGGTCCCGCTCCACGGCCGCCACCGCCGCCGCCACCTGCCGGGCGTCGCGCACGTCACACTCGTATCCCCGCCCGGTGCCGCCGCGCTCGGCGATGGCCCGGGCCACCTCCTCGGCGCCCTCCGTGTTCAGGTCGAGCACGGCCACCCGGCACCCCTCGGCGGCCAGGACCTCGGCGTCGGCGCGTCCCAGGCTGCGGGCGCCGCCCGTCACCAGCGCCACCCGGTCGCGGATCCCCAGGTCCACGTCAGCGTCCCGTGAACCGGGCCTCGCGCTTCTGGAAGAAGGCCTGGATGCCCTCGGCGGCGTCCTCCGTCCGCAGCGTCGTCAGGAACGCCCGCGTCTCCATCTCCAGCGCCTGGTCGATGGGCGCCGCCAGCCCGTCGTCCACCACCTCCAGGATCAGCCGGGTGGCGATGGGCGGCCGCCGGGCGATCTCCCGGGCCAGGGCGCGCGCGTCGGCCAGCGTCTCGCCCTCCCGGCACAGCCGGTTGACGAGACCCAGGCGCAGGCACTCCGCGGCCGGGATCTGGGTGCCGAGGATCAGGAACTCCAGCGCCTTGGTGCGCCCGATCAGGCGGGGTAGCCGCTGGGTGCCCCCGTAGCCGGGGATGATGCCCAGGTTGGACTCGGTCTGCCCCATGCGGGCCGTCTCCTTGAGCAGGCGGAGGTGGCAGGCCATCGCGATCTCGCAGCCGCCGCCCAGCGCGTGCCCGTTGATGGCGGCGATGACCGGCTTGGGGAACCGCTCGATCTTCCGCAGCACGCCGTTGCCGAAGCGGATGAAGGCGTCCACGGCGTCGCCCGAGAACGCCGAGCCGAGGTCGGCCCCGGCGCAGAAGATCCGGTCCCCGGCCCCGGTGATGATCACCGAGCGGACCGACTCGTCCCCCTCCACGCCCGCCAGCGCCGCGTGCAGCTCGCGCATGAGCGTCTCGCTGATCGCGTTGGCCGGCGGCCGGTTCAGCGTGATGACGACGTGGCTCTCCTCGCGGGCGACCTCGAGCGTCTCAAACGCCATGCGATGCGACTCCTCTCAGCAGGATGGTGGCGACGGCGTCGGCGGTCTCGCTGAGGCGGTACCGCCGCTTGCCCAGCACCCAGGACGTGGCCATCTGGTCCATGGCCCCGAACAGCATCTTGGTGGCCACCTTCACCGGCAGGTCGGCCCGGAACTGCCCGGCGGCGATCCCCTCCTCCAGCACGGAGGCGATCAGGTCGAAGTAGGCCGCCACCTCGTCGGCGGCGGCGCCGCGGAAGAACTTCTGCCCCTGCCGCAGCTCGACCTGGACCACCTCGGCCAGCTCGGGATCGCGCTCCAGCACGCTGAAGTGCAGCGCCACCAGCCGCCGGATCTTGGCCACCGGGTCCGGCTCGCCGCGCAGCTCGCGGCGCGCCAGGGCGACCCACTCGGCCATCTTCTCCCGGAACAGGGTGACCAGGATCTCGTCCTTGGTGCGGAAGTAGAGGTAGATGGTGCCGCTGGCGATCCCCGCCTCGCGGGCGATGTCGCTCACCCGGGAGTTGAAGTAGCCGTCGCGCGCGAACACGCGGATCGCGGCGTCGATGATCTGCCGGGCCTTGGCGGACTCGCGCATGAGCGGCACTGAACCGTGGTTCATTCTAGGCGTCGACGACGCAGGGTGTCAACGCGGGCGGGGCGCGTGCTACGATCCGCGCCATGCGCGTCAAGTACCGCATCGGCGTCATGCCCGGCCCCTGGCCTGCCGGCGGCGAGGGCCCGGAGCTCTTCTGGCGGCTGGTGGACCTGGCCGA
Organism: Candidatus Rokuibacteriota bacterium; assembly: GCA_037446305.1. Classification (GTDB taxonomy): domain Bacteria; phylum Methylomirabilota; class Methylomirabilia; order Rokubacteriales; family CSP1-6; genus JBBIIW01. The sequence goes on along the minus strand of JBBIIW010000018.1, from coordinate 6,888 downwards.
GACGACGGACATCGACTCGCTCTGGTTCTCCGACCGTCTCTCGGCCCCGGCCCCGGTGCTGGAGCCGATCACCGCCATGGCCGCCGTCGCCGCGCGCACCCGGCGGCTCAAGTTCGGCCCCAGCGTGCTGGTGGTCCCCTTCCGCTCCCCGGTGCTGCTGGCCCGCGAGCTGGCCATGCTCGACTACCTGTCGGGCGGGCGGGCGCTGCCCGCCGTCGGCATCGGGGTCGAGCAGGAGCGCGAGTTCCAGGCCGCCGGCGTGCCCTTCAGGGAGCGCGGCCGCCGGACCGACGAGGCCATGACGATCCTCAGGCGCTGCTGGAGCGAGGACACGGTGACGTTCGCCGGCGAGTTCTGGCGGCTGGAGGGGGTGACCGTCCTGCCCCGGCCGGTCCAGCAGCCCCTGCCGCTGTGGGTGGGCGGCAACAGCGAGGCGGCCATGCGGCGAGCCGGCCGGCTGGGCGACGGGTGGATCCCCTCCTTCATCACGCCCGAGCAGTTCCGGGTCGGCGTCGAGAAGACCCAGGCCTTCGCGGCCGAGGCCGGCCGCCAGGTGCCGGCCGATCACTTCGGCGCCCTGGTCTACTTCTGCTTCGCCGGGGACCGGGCCACGGCGTCGGCCCTGGCGGCGCCCTTCGTCCCGCGCGGCCGGGCGAGCGACGAGACCCTCGCCCGCTGCACGGCCTTCGGCCCGCCCGGCGTCCTGATCGAGCGGCTCGAGGCGTACGCGGCGGGCGGCGGCTCCAAGTTCATCGTGCGCCCCGTGTGCCCGGCCGGGATGATGCTGGAGCAGATCGCACGCCTGGCCGCGGAGGTCGTGCCCGAGTTCCACCGCCGGTGACGCCGCGCCCGCCCAACCCGGGGCGGTCGCGGCATCGACCGCCCCGGAGGGGGCCAGGCGCCCTCCCGAGACCTCCGGTCAGTGGGCCGTGATGATCTCCGCCAGCAGCGCGGGATCCACGTTCCCCCCGGAGAGGATGACGCCCACGCGCGCCCCCGGCGCCAGCGGGAGCCTGCCGCCCAGCACCGCCGCCGCGGCCACGGCCCCGGTGGGCTCCACCACGAGGTGCGCGCGCAGGGCCAGGGCGCGCACCGCCGTCCGGATCTCGTCGTCGCTGACCAGGGTCATGCCCGACAGGTTCGCGCGCAGGATCGGGAAGGTCAGGACGCCCGGCGAGGTCAGCCGGACGCCGTCGGCGATGGTCGGCGGCGGCGGGATCGTCACCCGCTCGCCCTTCGCCAGCGACAGGAAGGTGTCGTTCGCCGTCTCCGGCTCCACGCCGATGATCGTCAGGCCGGGGACGAGCGCGCGGGCCACCGTGCTGCAGCCGGCCATCAGCCCTCCGCCGCCCACCGGCGCCAGCAGGCCGTCGAGGGCGGCCACGTCCTCCAGCAGCTCGAGGGCGACCGTCCCCTGGCCCGCCATCACCGCCTCGTCGTCGAAGGGCGGGACCAGGACCCGGCCCGTCTCCGCGGCCAGGCGCCGGGCGATCGCTTCCCGATCCTCGCGCTGCCGGTCGTAGACCACGATCTCGGCCCCGTGGTCCCGCGTGGCCTCCACCTTGGCCGCCGGCGCGTCGGCGGGCATGCAGACCAGCGCCGTGGTGCCCACCATCCGCGCCGCCAGCGCCACCCCCTGCGCGTGGTTGCCGGAGGAGAAGGTCACCACCCCCCGCCGGCGCTCCTCGGCGCTGAGCGTCAGCAGCTTGTTGAGCGCGCCGCGGATCTTGAAGGAGCCGCCCCGCTGCAGCGTCTCGCACTTGAAGAAGATCCGGTAGCCGCTGGTCTGGTCCCACCACTCGGAGGTCACCACCGGGGTGCGGACGATGCGGGAGCGCAGCCGGCCGGCGGCGGCCTGGACGGCCTCGAGGCTGAGCGCGGACACGACCGCGCGATTATCGCCCACACCCGGGATACCGGCAACGGCGACCCGCTCCGGTATACTCGGCCCATGCGTGGACTCGCTCGCTGGTGGCCGCCCATCCTGCTGGGTCTCGCGCTCGCCGGGTGCTCGGTCATCTCGGTCGACCTGACGCCCCGCATCCGGCCGCTGGAGGAGGAGACGGTCGAGGGGCGCGGCAACGCCAAGATCGTCCTCATCGAGCTGTCGGGACTGCTGAGCGACGATGCCGTCGGCCCGGTCGTCAACTTCGGCGCCACGCCCGAGCGCGTGCCGCTGCTGGTCCGCCTGCGTGAGGAGCTCAAGAAGGCGGGCGGGGACGACATGGTGCGGGCGGTGGTCGTGCGGATCAACAGCCCCGGCGGCACCGTGACCGCGTCCGACATCATCCACCGGGAGCTGGTCTCGTTCCGCCAGCGGACCGGCGTCCCGATCGTCGCCGTGCTGATGGACGTGGCCGCCTCCGGCGGGTACTACGTGGCCCTGGCCGCCGACACCATCGTCGCCCACCCGACCACGGTGACCGGCTCCATCGGCACCATCATGGTCAGCCTCAACGCCGAGGCCCTGCTCGACAAGGTGGGGCTGGCCGCCACCACGATCAAGTCCGGCCCGCACAAGGACATGGGCAGCCCCTTCCGCCGGCTCACGCCGGAGGAGCGGGCCATCTTCCAGTCCGTCATCGACGACCTGCACCGGCAGTTCGTGCGCCTGGTCGCCGAGCGCCGCCGGCTGCCGGCGCAGACCGCGCAGCAGCTGGCCGACGGCCGGATCTTCACGGCCGAGCAGGCGCTGGGCGCCGGGCTGATCGACGCCATCGGGTACATGCCGGACGCCCTGGCCGCGGCCCGCCGGGCGGCCGGCGTGGCGGAGGCGCGGGTGGTCGTCTACAAGCGGCCGCGGCAGTACCGGGCCACGTACTACGCCCGGGCCGAGGTCACGGCCAGCCCGCTGGAGACGGCGCTGGCGCCGCTCACCACGCTCGGCGCCTCCGGTCCGCGCTTCCTCTATCTCTGGTGGCCATGAGCTCCCGGGGGGCGGCCTGACCCGCCGTCCGCGGCTTCCCCCGGTGGCGGCGCCGGTGAGAAGCCGGCGCAGTCGCTGACGGGCAGGCGCGGGTACCTGGAAAAGCGCGGGTCGGAGGCGCTCAGCCCACACAGCCAGAAGCGCGAGCCGCGAGCGGACTCGACGACACGGGCGTGCCGGCAGCGCCGGCAGAGGCCGACGCCGGCGCTCAGCGGCCGGTCCAGCGGGGCGCCCGCTTCTCGAAGAAGGCCGCGATGCCCTCGCGGGCGTCGTCCGAGAGGAAGACCAGCGTCGTCAGCTCGCGCAGGTAGCGCAGGGCCTTCGCGTACTCCATGTCCTGGATCGTGTAGGCGGCCTCCTTGGCGATGGCCAGCGCGGCCGGGCTCCAGCCCGCCATCCGGCGCGCGAGCGCGGAGGTGGCCGCCGGCAGCTCGGCCCGCGGGACCACCTGGCTGACCAGCCCGATGGCCAGCGCCTCCCGGGCGGTGATCCGCTCCCCGGAGAACACGAGGGGCAGGCCCCGCTTGAGGCCGACGGCGCGCAGGATGGGCGCCATGACGATCAGCGGCAGCACGCCGACCGTGATCTCCGGCAGCCCGAAGACGGCGTCGTCCGAGGCCACGACGACGTCGCAGCCCGCGGCCAGGCCGCAGCCGCCGGCCAGCGCGAAGCCGTGCACCTGCGCGATCACCGGCGTGCGCATGCGCGCGATGGCTTCCAGGATCCGGGCCAGGCCCCCGAAGGTCTCCCGGGCCTGCAGCGTCGTGCCCCGCTCGCCCACGCCCCGGAGGTCGGCGCCGGCCGAGAACGCCCGGTCGCCGGCGCCGGCCAGCACGATGACCCGCGCCGCCGGATCGGCCTCGAACCGGGCCAGGGCCTCGCCCAGCGCCTCCAGCATGGCCCGCGACAGCGCGTTGCGGGCCTCCGGCCGGTTGAGCGTGATCCGGGCCACGCCATCGTCCAGCGCGGTCAGGACGGTCGGCTCGCTCACGGGGCGGCCCGGATCAGGTCCAGGTAGTGCCGCAGGATGCGGGCCGTGGCACCCCAGATGGTCTCACCCTGGTAGTCGAAGAAGTGCACGGGGTGGCGGATGCCGTCCCGCTCCCACATCTCGACGCGGAAGCTCTCCTCCGGCAGCAGCGCCGCCAGCGGCACCTCCAGCACCTTCTCGATCTCGCGCCCGTCGGGCCGCCAGACCGGCGGCTCGCGCACCAGGCCCACGAACGGCGTGATGACGAACTGCGTGGCGACCGTCTCCGTGTCGTCGAGCGCCCCCAGCGGCTCGACGACCTCCCGGGACAGGCCGATCTCCTCCTCGCACTCGCGGAGCGCCGCCTCCAGCGGCGTGCGATCGCGGGGGGTGACGACGCCGCCGGGAAACGACATCTGGCCCCGGTGGTGTCCCACGGTCTGGGTCCGCTTGGCGAACAGCAGCACCGGCTCGCCCCGATCCACGATCGGCACCAGCACGGCCGCCGCCACGAGCGGGCCGGGCGGGACCACGCGCCGCCGGCGCCCGGCCAGCCGCCGGCGGGTGAGGGCGACCAGCGCCTCGGTGGTCAGCCGCTCGCTCACCGCGCCTGGAAGCGGGGCTTGCGCTTCTCGGCGAAGGCCCGCGGGCCCTCCACGGCGTCCTCGGTGCCGCGCAGCGTGCCGGCCAGGAACGCCTCCAGGCGCAGGCCGTCGGCCAGCGGCAGCGAGAGGCCGCGGATGACCGCCTCCTTCGCAGCCCGGAGCGCCAGGGGGCCGCGCTCGCAGAGCGTCTCGGCCAGGGCCCGGGCCGCCGGCATCAGCTCCGGCAGCGGGACCACCCTGTTGACGAGCCCGATCCGGAGCGCCTCCTGGGCGTCGATCTGCTCGGCGGTCAGGATCATCTCCAGGGCCCTGGTGAGTCCCACCACCCGGGGCAGGCGCTGGGTGCCGCCGGCGCCCGGCATGATGGCCCACCGCACCTCCGTGAGGCCGAAGCGGGCGTGCTCGGCGGCCAGCCGGACGTCGCAGGCCAGGGCCTGCTCCAGGCCCCCGGCCAGGCAGAAGCCGTTGATGGCGGCGATCATCGGCTTCCAGATCTCCAGCCCCCGGGTGATCCCGCCCAGGCCGTACGCGTTGTGCGCCACCGGGTTGTACCCCCGCCCGCCCGAGAACCCGGCCGGGATCATCCGCTTGAGGTCGGCGCCGGCGGAGAAGGCCCGGTCGCCCGCCCCGGTCAGGATGGCCACCCAGGCCCCGTCGTCGTCGCGGAAGCGCGTCCAGGCCTCGATCAGGGCCTGGTGGGTCTCGGGGTCGATGGCGTTCATCGCCTCCGGGCGGTTGATGGTGATGGTGACGAGGCGGTCCTTCTGCTCGTAGAGCACGGTGGGCATGCGATCCTCCTCAGGACATCACGAACCCGCCGTCCACGTTCAGCGCCTGGCCGGTGATGGCGGCGGACTCCGGCAGGGCCAGGAAGACGGCGGCGTGGGCGATCTCGGCCGGCGCGATCATGCGCCGCAGGGGCGTGTGGCGCCGGTAGTACCGCTCGAAGATCTGCTCGCCCGACATCGGCCCGGCCTTGGTGGACTGCATCCGCACCCCCATGCCCGCCCGCACGTAGCCGGGGCAGATCGCGTTCACGGTGATCTCCGGATAGCCCTGGGAGCCGAGCTCGGCGGCCAGGGCCCGTGTGAGCCCGATCACGCCGTGCTTCGAGGCCACGTAGGCGGTGATGTAGCCCGAGCCGCCCACCTTGCCGAACGCCGAGGCGATCGTGATGATGCGGCCGCTGCGCTGGCGCATCATGGGGCCCAGGGCGGCCCGGATCGCACGGTAGGTGCCGTTCAGGTTGACGTCGATGACATGGGTCCAGGCCGCCTCGTCCTGCTCCATGAGCAGGCCCTGGCCGTCGATGCCGGCGCACGTCACCAGCACGTCCAGCCGGCCCAGCTCGTCGGCGGCGCGCCCGGCCAGGGCGGCCATGTCGGCCGCGCGCGTGACGTCGCCCCGCAGCGCCAGGGCTTTGACCCCGATCTGCCGCGCCGCCCCGGCCACCTCCTCGACCCCGTCGCCGACGTCGCCCAGCACCAGGTCGGCGCCCTCGGCGGCGAACCCCAGCGCGATCGCGCGGCCGATCCCGCCGGCCGCGCCCGTGATCACCGCCACCCGGCCGCGCAGGCGCATCAGCGGAAGCGGGCGGCGACCGTGCCCAGGCGGGTGAACCGGGCCCGGATCGTGTCGCCCGGGGCCGGCTTGAGGAGCTTCGAGATGGAGCCCGACATCACCACGTCGCCGGCCCGCAGGCCGAGACCGCGGCTGCCGAGGTGGTTGGCCAGCCAGGCCAGGGCGTTGAGCGGATTGCCCAGCACCTCGGCGGCGGCGTTCGTCGCCGCGACGGCACCGTTGTGCTCGTAGACGAGCCCCTCCACGGCCAGGTCCAGCGCGCGGACGGGGATCAGCGCGGCGCCCAGCACGATGGCGCCGGCGTAGGCGCCGTCGGCGATGACGTCGGTGCCCCGGGGCTTGCCCGAGTACCGCAGGTCGGGGATCTCCAGCGCCGGCAGGGCGCCCTCCACCGCCAGCAGGGCCTGGGCGGCCGTCACCCCGGGGCCCGCCAGGTCGCGACCCAGCACGAACGCGATCTCGGCCTCCACCATCGGGTTGACGAACCGGGCCAGCGGGACCTCGGCACCGTCCAGGAACACGCCGGAGGCGAGCAGGAAGCCGCTGATGGGCTCCGGATGCTGGAACATCTCCTGGGTCGCGCGGGTGGTCAGCGCCGTTTTCCAGCCGACCACGCGCTCCCCGCGCTCCACCAGCATCCCGCGCAGCCGGTCCTGCACGGCGTAGGCCTCGCCGGCGGCCAGCGCGCGGCGCTCGCTCGGCGGCTGCTGCCACCGGCGCTCCTCGCGCCCGGCGAGCAGGACGGCCAGCAGCTCGGCCTCGAGGGGTGACGTCATGCGCGTGGCCGGATGCGCGTCACCGCCGGC
>JBBIIW010000017.1:0-18306 GCA_037446305.1 Candidatus Rokuibacteriota bacterium | reverse complement strand
CCTGGCGGGCCGGCGCCCTCCGGGTGGCCGGCGTGGACGAGGCGGGGCGGGCGCCCCTGGCCGGGCCCGTGGTGGCCGCCGCCGTCATCATCGCCCCCGACCGGCGGATCCGCGGGCTCGCCGATTCCAAGCTCCTCACCGCCGAGCGCCGGGCGGAGCTGTTCGAGATCATCCGCGCCGAGGCGGTGGCCGTCGGCGTCGGCGTCGTGGACAACGTCACCATCGACCGCGTGAACATCCTGGAGGCCACGCGGCTGGCCATGCGCGAGGCCATCGCCCGCCTGCCGGTGGCGCCCGACCTGGTCATCACCGACTTCGTGCGCCTGCCCGACCTCGGCTGCACGCAGCGCAACCTGGTGGACGCCGACGCCCGCTGCGCGACGGTGGCCGCTGCCTCCATCGTGGCCAAGGTCACCCGCGACCGCCTGATGGAGGAGGCCGACCGGCAGTACCCGGTGTACGGCTTCGCCCGCCACAAGGGCTACCCGACCCTGGAGCACCTGGTGGCGCTGGACCGGCACGGCCCCTGCCCGCTCCACCGCCGCTCCTTCCACGGGGTCTGGAAGCAGTGGGAGCTGTTCGGCGGCGATTGACGACCGGCGCCGGCCGGCGGCCCGGTCCCCCCTTGTCTGGAAAGCTCGACACTTTCGCCCGGGCCGCGGCCGGGGTAAACGGGACGGGTGCACCGGCGGCAGGTCATCGGCCAGGCAGCGGAGGCGGCGGCGGCCGAGGCCCTGGCGCGGGCCGGCCTGGAGGTCGTGGCCCGCAACGTGCGGCTCCCGCAGGGCGAGATCGACCTCGTGTGCCGTGACGGGCCGCGCTGGGTCTTCGTGGAGGTGAAGTGCCGGCGGGCCGGCTGGGGCGATGCGCCGGCGGCGGCCGTGTCGTGGGCCAAGCGCCGGCGCCTGGTGCGGCTGGCCCGGCACTTTCTCCGATGGCGGGCCCGGCCGGATGCGCCTTGCCGCTTCGACGTGGTCAGCGTGACCGTGCGCGAGGACGGTACGACCGAGACCCGCCACCTGCCCGCGGCCTTCGACGCCACGGGCCTGGAGTGAGTATCCTGCCTGCGTGGCCCGCCAGTACCCCATCGCGCAGGTGGACGTCTTCACCGACCGGCCCCTGACGGGCAACCCCCTGGCCGTCGTCCTGGACGCCCGGGAGCTCGACCTCCGGCCGGCTCCCACCGGGCACGATGCGGCTCGAGCTGGAGGAGGGCATCGGTCCGGTGCCGTCCTCGACGGGCGCCGGCGGCTGCCGTAAGGTACAATCCGCTGCCGTGCCCCTGCACTGGGACGCCTACCGCCACGCGCTGCCCTCGATCGCCCAGGCCGTCGGGCGGACGCCGCTGGTCCGCCTGAACCGGGTCACGGCGGGCGTGGGGCCCGCGGTGTACCTCAAGCTCGAGTGGTACGGCCCCACGGGCAGCCTCAAGGACCGCATCTACCTGCACATGTTCGAGCGGGCCGAGGCGCGGGGCGACCTGAAGCCCGGCATGCGGGTGCTCGAGTGCTCCACCGGCAACGCGGGAATCGCCTGCGCGTTCGTGGCCGCCGTCAAGGGCTACCCCTGCACGATCGTGATGCCGGAGGGCATGAGCGACGAGCGCAAGAAGCTCATGCGGGCCTACGGCGCCGACCTCGTCTTCACGCCCGGCGGCGAGAGCGACGTGGACCTCTCGCTCCGGCGGCTGGAGGAGATCCGGGCCAAGGACCCCACCGGCTACTGGGTGCCGGGCCAGTTCTCGAACCCCGACAACGTGGAGGCGCACTACCGGACGACCGGTCCCGAGATCTGGGAGCAGTGCGGCGGCATCATCGGCGCCTTCGTGGCGGCCCAGGGCAGCGGCGGCACGCTGACCGGGGTGGGCCGCTGCCTGCGCGAGCGGGACGACCGCGTCCGCCTCTACGCCGTGGAGCCGGAGGAGTGCGCGCTGCTCTCCCGGCGGGCCTGGGGCCCGCACGGCATCGAGGGCATCGGTGACGGCTTCATCCCGGACAACCTGGATGTCTCCCTGCTGACCGGGGTCATCACCGTGAGCACCGCCGACAGCCTGGCCATGGCTCGCCGCCTGGCCGCCGAGGAAGGCATCTTCTGCGGCATCTCGACCGGCTGCAACGTCGCGGCGGCCCTCAAGCTGGCCCGCCGGCACCCCGATCTGAACCCGATCGTGACGATGGCCAACGACACCGGCCAGCGCTACTTCACGACCCCGCTCTGCGGCGAGGCCAAGCACGTCGAGGTGCCGGAGCGGGAGCACCCGATGGACGAGCGCACGCGGCAGCAGCTGGACCGCTACCAGGCGCGCTGGGAGGTGCTGCGGTGAAGGCGGCCGAGTACGACTACCTGGCGGCCCGCCGCCGGCTGGAGGCCAAGGCCAAGTCGGCCGGCGAGAAGCTGACCACGGTCGAGGACGCGGCCGCTCGCGTGCGGGACGGCGACGTGGTGGCCGCCGGCGGCTGCCTGTTCTCGCGCACGCCGATGGCCCTGGTGCGCGAGGTGCTCCGCCAGCGCCGCCAGGGGCTGACCCTCGTGCGCAACCTCATGTGCACCGAGGGCGAGTTCATGATGGCGGCCGGGGCCGTGGAGCGGGTCGTCACGGCCTGGATGTCCATCGGACTGCCCTGGGGCGTGTCGCGGGTCATGCGGGAGTACGTCGAGGGCGGCAAGGTGGCCTTCGAGGAGTGGAGTCACCTGGCCCTGGGCCTGCGCTTCCGGGCCGCCGCCATGGGGGTGCCGTTCCTGCCGACGCTCACGATGCTGGGCTCGGACCTGGTGGGCGTGGCGGGCATGAAGACGGTCACCGACCCCTACACGGGCCAGACGCTGGGCGCGGTCCCCGCCCTGTTTCCCGACGTCGCGCTCCTGCACGTCCACCGGGCCGACCGCTTCGGCAACTGCCAGATCGACGGCTACCCGCACATGGACGCCGACATCGCCCGGGCCGCCGCCACGGTGCTGGTCACCACCGAGGAGGTGGTGCCCGAGGAGGAGATCCGCCGGCAGCCCGACCGCACGGTCATCCCCGGCTTCCTGGTGGACGCCCTCGTGCTCCAGCCGTTCGGCGCGTATCCCCACGAGTGCTACGGGCTCTACGAGGCCGACTTCGAGCATTTCCAGGAGTACACGGACGCCATCCAGGCCGGCGGGGTCCGCGCCGTGGCCGACTACCTCGACCGCTACGTGTACGGCCCGGCCAGCTACGTCGCCTACCTGGACCTCTTCGGCGGCGAGCGCCTGGCCCGGCAGCGGCGCTTCGCCAGGGACCTGACCGGATGACGGCCCCGTACACGCCCGGCGAGCTGCTGGCGGTGATGGGCGCGCGCCAGCTCCGGGACGACACGACCGTCTTCGCCGGCGTGGGCATCCCGCTGCTGGCCGCCGCGCTGGCCCAGCAGCGCCAGGCTCCGCGCCTGACCATGGTGATCGAGGGGGGCATCGTCGGGCCGCAGATCAAGCCGGGGCGGCTGCCGATCTCGACCAACGAGATGCGGGCCGGGCACCGGGCCCAGATGCTGCCCGGGATCACCGACACCTTCCTGCTCGCGCAGCGCGGCTTCCTGGACCTGGGCTTCATGGGAGGGGCGCAGATCGACCAGCACGGCAACGTCAACACCAGCGTGCTCGGCACGGATTACTGGCGGCCGAAGGTCCGGCTGCCGGGCACCGGGGGCGCCAACGACATCATCTCGCTCTGCCGCGAGGTGATCATCGTGACGCCGCACGAGCGGCGCCGGTTCGTGCCCCGGGTGGACTTCATCACCAGCCCCGGCTGGCTGGACGGCGATGGGTCCCGGCGCCGGGCGGGGCTCCTGTTCGGCGGCGTCAGCCGGGTCGTGACGACGCTCGGGATCTTCGGCTTCGACCCGGAGACGCGCCGGATGCGGGTGGAGGCGCTGCACCCGGGCGTGAGCCTGGACGCGGTCCGCGCCAGCACGGGGTTCGAGGTCCTGGCGAGCGGGCAGCCGGCCACCACCGAGCCGCCCACCGCCGAGGAGCTGGAGATCCTCCGCGCGCTGGACCCGGAGCGGAGGTTCCTCGGATGACCCGGTGGGGGCTCGCGATCAAGAACTTCGTGGGGCCGGCGGAGACGCCCGACGTCCCCGCGCTCTACGCCTATGCGGAACGGGCCGAGGCGCTCGGGTTCGAGTCGCTGTGGGCCTGGGATCACGTGATCCTGGGCGTCGAGCCGGCCTTCCCGATCCTCGACGCGGTCGGCATCCTGACGGCCATCGCGGCCCGCACCCGCCGCATCCGCCTGGGCACCGGCGTGCTCGTGCTGCCGCTGCGGAACCCGACCGTGGCGGCCAAGGCCCTGTCCACGCTGGACGTGATCTCGGACGGTCGCCTCATCCTGGGCGCGGCCGCCGGCTGGTACGCCCGGGAGTTCGACGCGGTGGGCGTGCCCTTCCGCCAGCGCGGCCGGCTGTTCGAGCGCAACCTGGACATCCTCACCCGCCTCTGGACCGAGGACCGGGTAACCCTCAAGGTGGACGAGTTCAACCTGCGCGAGGCCGTCCTGCGCCCCCGGCCCGTGCAGCGCCCGCGGCCGCCGATCCTGATCGGCGGCTACGTGGACGCGGTGCTGCGGCGGGTGGCCACGAAGGGCGACGGCTGGCTCACCTACTTCTACACCCCGGAGAGCTACCGGCGCGGCTGGGAGAAGATCCTGGCCTTCGCCAGGGAGGCCGGCCGCGACCCGAGCACGCTGTCGGGCACGAACCAGCTGGCCATCTACGTGGGGCGCTCGCGGGCCGAGACCGAGGCCCCCATGCGCCACTGGCTCCAGACCGAGTGGGACGTGGCGGCCTGGAGCGAGTCCACCATCGAGCACGCCATCCGGGGCAGCGCGGAGGAGTGTGTCGAGCAGCTCCGGGCCCACGTGGAGACGGGCGTGGACCGCATCATCCTGATCCCCTACCGGTACGAGCCCGAGCAGGTGGAGATCATCGCCCGGGACGTGCTGCCCCGGCTGAGGTGAGGCCATGCTGACGTTCTCCGGGATCATGCCGGCCAACATCCTGCCCTTCCGGGCCGACCTGTCCATCGACGAGCCGGCCTACCGCCGCCACCTGCGCTGGCTGGTGGACGTGCCGGGCGTGACCGGGATCGTCGCCAACGGCCACGCGGCCGAGGTCTCCTCGCTGGACCGCGAGGAGCGCAAGCGCGCCCTGGCCATCGCGCTGGACGAGGTGGGCGGCGCCTGTCCCGTCGTGGCCGGCGTGTACTCGGACGGCACCCTGGAGGCCGTCGAGCTGGGCCGGGACGCCCGGGCCCTCGGCGCCCGGGGCCTGCTGGTCTTCCCGCCCACCCTGTTCATGTGGGGGGCGCAGGTGAAACCGGCGATGGTGCTGCGCCACGTCTCCGAGATCGCCGAGAAGGTGGACCTGCCGCTGATCGTCTTCCAGTACCCGCCGGCCTCCGGGATCGGCTACGCGCCCGAGACGCTGGCCCGGCTGGCCGAGATCCCCCAGGTGGTGGCCGTCAAGGACTGGTCCAACGACATCGTGGCCTTCGAGCGCGACCTGCGGGCGCTGCGGGCCTCGGGCCGCCCGGTGGCCATGCTGTCGTCCTTCACCATGTCGCTCATGGCCACCTTCCTGCTCGGCGCCGACGGCGCCATCTCCGGGATGGGCAGCGTCGCGGCCGACCTGCAGGCCGAGCTGTTCGCCGCCTGCCAGAAGGGCGACCTCGACGAGGCGCGCCGCCTCAACGACCGGCTGGAGCCGCTGGTCCGGGTCTTCTACGCGCCGCCGTTCGTGGACATGCACAACCGCATGAAGGAGGCCCTGGTCCTGCTGGGCCGCATCCCGGCCGCCCACGTCCGCCCCCCGCTCACGCCGGTGAGCGAGACGGAGCGGGAGGCCATCCGCCGGGCCCTGGCCGCTGCCGGCCTGAGCCGGTAGGTTCTTGCAGCCGGCGGGGCCGCTGGTGTACATAAGCTTACCTTTCTCGTCGGCTGTCGGCACAGCGGCATCCTGAAGGAGGAGCGTCATGGCGGATCGCGACCACTGGCAGCACGAACCGTGGGCGAAGGACCTGTGGTGGAGCGGCAAGACGACACGCCGGCGCTTCCTCGGGCTGTCGGCGGCCGCCGCCGGCGCCCTGGGCGCCACCATGCTGGTCCCGCCCCCCTGGCGGGCGGCGTTCGGCCAGGCCAAGCCGTACAAGATCGGCGCCATGCAGCCGCTGAGCGGGGCCGCGGCGGCCGGCGGCAAGACCGCGCTGGTCGGCACCCAGCTGGCGGTGAACCGGATCAACAAGAGCGGGGGCATCAACGGCCGCCCGGTCGAGCTGGTCGTCGCCGACTACGAGTCCAAGCCCGACGTCGGCCGGCGGCGGGCCGAGAAGCTGCTGGTCGAGGACCGGGTGGACGCCCACCAGGGGGGGTTCCTCTCCAACGTCTGCCTGGCCTGCATGCCGGTGTTCGAGGAGCACAAGGTCGTCAACATGATCGGCGTGTGCCTGGACACGACGATCACGACCAGCAAGTGCAGCCGCTACACCTTCCGGCCCTTCGACTATGCCCCGGCCCAGGCCGTCGCCTTCGCGCCGTTCCTGGTCGGCAAGCTGGGCAAGAAGTGGCACATCGCGTACGCGGACTACGCCTGGGGGCAGTCCACGCGCGACGCCTACGCCGAGCAGATCAAGAAGGCGGGCGGCGAGGTGGTGGGCACGACCGGCATCCCCCTGGGCACGGCCGACATGACCCCGTTCCTGTCCAAGATCGGCGGCAACTTCGACGGGCTGTTCGGCATCTTCTTCGGCCGCGACGGGGTGACGATCGGCAACCAGGCCTACGACCTGGGGCTGACCCGGAAGTACCGGTGGGCGGGCGACGGCGCCATCGCCGAGTCCACGAACCTGCCGGCGCTCGGCAGCAAGATCGAGGGCTTCATCGGCATCAACCGCTACATCCCGGTCCTGGAGCCCCCGCTCGACACGCCGCACCACAAGAAGTTCTTCGAGGAGAGCCGGGCGCTACTCAAGGAGATCGACCCCTCGGGGCCCCTGCCCGACCGCTACGTCCAGTCGAACTTCGAGGCCATGAACGCGCTCAAGCTCGGCATGCAGAAGTCCGGCTTCCGGGGCCGCGAGGACACCATGAAGCTGATCGAGGCCCTCGAGGGCCTGGAGATGAAGGAGGGCGACGACTTCCCGCAGGGCGACAAGACCCTCCGCAAGGAGGACCACCAGGCGTTCCTGCGCGAGTTCATCTTCGAGATCAAGGGCGGCAAGCACCGCGTGGTCCAGGTCGTGCCCAAGGAGAAGACCATCGTCCCGGCCGCCTGCAAGTTCGCCTAGGTGACGACCCCGCTCGGGGGCCGCACCCCGGCCGACGGTCGCGGAGGGGGAGGCCCCGCGCCTCCCCCTGATGCGGCGGCCCGGACGGACGGCCCGCTCCTGCAGACGGCCGGCCTCACCGTCCGGTTCGGCGGCCTGACCGCCCTGAACAACGTCTCCATCGCGGTGCGCCGCGGAGAGATCCGGGCCATCATCGGCCCCAACGGCGCCGGCAAGTCCACCTTCTTCAACTGCCTCACCGGCGTGCTCCGGCCGACCGGCGGCCGGATCGTCTTCGACGGCGAGGACATCACCGGGCTGCCGCCGCACCGGATCTCCCGCAAGGCGATCGCCCGCTCGTACCAGATCACCAACATCCTGCCCGGGGCCACCGTGCTGGAGAACGTCCGCATCGCCGCCCAGTCCCGCCGCCACAACTGGAGCATGCTCCGCCACCACCGGGCCTACACCGACGTCCTGGACCGGGCGCGCGCCGTGCTGGCCGCCGTGGGGCTGCTCGACAAGGAGGAGGAGCTGGCCGCCAACCTGTCGCACGGCGAGCAGCGCAACCTCGAGATCGGCATCGCCCTGGCCACCGAGCCCAAGCTGCTGTGTCTGGACGAGCCCACGGCCGGCATGAGCGTGACCGAGACCCGGGCCACGGTGGAGCTGATCCGGCGGATCGCCGCCGACCTGACCATCCTGATCGTCGAGCACGACATGGAGGTGGTCATGGGGCTGGCCCGTATCGTCACCGTGCTGCACTACGGCGAGGTGCTGGCCGAGGGGACGCCGGCCGAGATCCAGGCCAACGCCCGGGTGCAGGAGGTCTACCTCAAGACCTGATGCTGGCCCTGGACGACGTCCACACCTACTACGCCAAGTCGCACATCCTGCACGGGGTCTCCCTCCGCGTCGAGCGCGGCGAGGTGGTCGGCCTGCTGGGCCGGAACGGGGTGGGCAAGTCCACGACCCTCAAGACGATCATGGGCCTGGTCCGGCCGGCCCAGGGCCGCATCACCTTCGAGGGCCGCGACATCGCCGGCCTGGCGCCCTACACGCTGGCCCGCCTGGGCATCGCCTACGTGCCGGAGGACCGGCGCATCTTCCGGCTGCTCACGGTGATGGAGAACCTGCGCACGGGGCTGGACCGCCACGGCGTCGGCGAGGACCGGCGCCAGGCGCTGCTGGAGAAGGTCTATGCGAGCTTCCCCGTGCTGCGGGAGCGCCGCCACCAGGCGGGAGGCACCCTGTCGGGCGGCGAGCAGCAGATGCTGGCCATCGCCCGGGCCATGATGCTGGAGCCCAAGATCATCCTGCTCGACGAGCCGACCGAGGGCCTGATGCCCCGCATGGTGAGCCAGATCCGCGACATCATCCAGGTCCTGCACCGCGACGGCGTGGCCATCCTGCTGGTCGAGCAGAACGTGGCCCTCACCCTCGACGTCTCGAACCGCGTCTACCTCATGGAGAAGGGCCAGGTCCGCCACCAGGCGGCCGCCGCCGAGCTGCGGGCCGACCCGGCGCCCATTCACCAGTACCTGGGAGTCTGAGGTGGTCCTCGAGCAGCTCCTGATCCAGGCGCTCAACGGCATCGTCAGCGGCATGATCCTGGCCCTGGTGGCCTCCGGGCTCACCCTGATCTTCGGGATCATGGACGTCGTCAACTTCGCCCACGGCGACCTCTTCATGCTGGGCGCCTACGTGGGCGTCATCACGCTGGCCACCACCGGCAACTTCTGGGTGGCCCTGCTCCTGTCCTGCCTGACCATCGCGCTGCTGGGCGCCGCCCTGCAGGTGGCCGCCCTGCGCCCGCTGCTCGGCCGCGACCCCCTGACCACGATCCTGGCCACCTTCGGCATCTCGCTGGTGCTGCAGAACTACGCCCTCTGGCAGTTCGGCCCCGTGGCCCGCAAGATCAACGAGCCGTTCACCGGCCACTTCCAGCTCTTCTACCTGGAGTACCCCTGGTACCGCATCGTCATCGCGGCGCTGTCGGCGCTGATCATCGGCGGGCTCTGGCTGTTCATGAAGTTCGGCACCTACGGCATCTGGATCCGCGCCACCACCCAGGACCGGGTCATGGCGGCGGCCATGGGCATCCCCGTCCCGCTCGTGCACACCGCCGTCTTCGCCATCGGCTCGGCCATGGCGGCCGCCAGCGGCGTCCTGTTCGGCCCCCTGGTGGGGGTCAACCACGCCATGGGGCTCGACGTGATCCTGCGGGCCTTCATCGTCGTCGTGGTGGGCGGGATGGGCAACCTGGCCGGCTCGGTGCTGGCCGCCATCTTCATCAGCCTGCTGGAAGCCTTCGCCTCCCTCTGGGTGAGCCCGGCCCAGGCGGTCATCGTGTCGTTCGTGGTCCTCATCCTCACCCTGCTCTGGCGCCCGGCCGGGCTGTTCGTGCCCACCCCGAAATGACGCCCGGGCCCCGCCGCGCCGCCGCCGCTTACTGGGTCGGCTTCGTCATCGTGCTGGCCCTGCTGGCGGCCGCGCCCCTGGTGCTGCCGCCGTTCTGGCGGCGATTCGTGACCGAGATCCTGATCTGGGGCCTGCTGGCCATGTCGTCCGACATCCTCATCGGGTACACCGGCATGGTCTCCTTCGGCCACTCGGCGTTCTTCGGGCTCGGCATGTACGGCGCGGCCGCCGCGCTGCTGACCGTGAGCCCGCCCGACCTGTGGCTGGCCCTCGTCTACGGCCTGGTCGGCGCCGGCCTGGTGGCCGTCTTCGTGGCCTACTTCGCCACCCGGCTGCGCGACATCTACTTCTCCATCACCACGCTCGTCTTCTCGCAGATCTTCTACGTCATCATCTTCACCTGGACCGACGTCACCGGCGGCGAGAACGGCCTCACCTTCCGGCAGCCCCGCCTGGGGATCCCGGGGCTCTGGCACGCCAGCTTCACCCCCGAGACGCTGCACTGGTTCGTGCTGGCCGTGGTGGCGGCCTCCTACCTGCTGCTCCGCCGCATCACGCGCTCGCCGTTCGGCATGGTGCTGCAGTCCATCCGGGAGAACGAGCCCCGCACCCGGGCCATCGGCTACCACGTCGAGCGCTACAAGATCGCGGCCGTCATGCTCTCGGGCCTGTTCGCCGGGCTGGCCGGCGTCCTCTACGCGATCCAGAACAAGTTCGTGGCGCCGGACTTCGTGTTCTTCCTCATCTCGGGCGAGGTCGTGATCTTCAACGTCATGGGGGGCATGGGGACGCTGGTGGGGCCGGTGGCGGGGGCGGCCTTCTTCTTCCTGCTCCGGGAAGCCTTCTCGCGCTTCTGGACGGAGTACTACCTGATCCCGGTGGGCGTCATCTTCACCCTGATGGTGATCTTCGCGCCCCAGGGGCTGCTGGGCTTCGCCCGGCGCGCCCTCAACCGCTGACCGCCGGCTCGCCGTCGGCGTCCAGGATCTCGCGGACCTTGCGCGCCAGCCCCTCCACCGTGAAGGGCTTCTGCAGGAAGTTGGGCCCGACCCGCAGCGCGCCGGGCTGGCGGATCAGCTCGTCGGTGTAGCCGGAGACGTACAGGACCCTCAGCGAGGGCCGCTCCTGGCGCAGGCGGCCGACCAGCTGGTCGCCGGTCATGCCGGGCATCACGATATCCACGACGGCCAGGTGGATGGGGCCCGGGTGGGCGGCGGCCACGCGGAGCGCCTCGGCCCCGTCGCTGGCGGCCAGCACGGTGTAGCCGTACAGGGTCAGCACGTCGAGGATCAGGTCGCGCACGGCCTCCTCGTTCTCGACGACGAGGATGGTCTCGGTGCCTTCCAGACGCTGCTGGGACATGGCGGGCCTCGCCACCGGCTCGAGCGATCGCCAGCGGGCGGTCACCTCTCGTCGGCGGCCGTCAGCGGACCCGGCTCCACGTCGGGGACGAGCGGCAGGGTCATGCGGAAGACGGTCCCGCCCCGCCGCGCCGCGCGGAAATCGATGGTGCCCCCGTGGTCCTCGACGATCTTGTGGGTGATGGCGAGGCCGAGCCCCGTCCCGGCCCGCCGGGTGGTGAAGAAGGGCGTGAAGATGTGCTCAGCGACCTCGGCCGGGATGCCCGGTCCGCTGTCCTCCACCTCGATGGTCACCGCCGGGCGCAGGCCGGGTCGCGCGCGGCCGGCCGGCAAGGGGACGCCGCTCCACCCCAGGCGCAGGACCAGGCGCCCGCCCTCGGGCATGGCCTCGACGGCGTTGGCCACCAGGTTGACGGCCGCGCGGTAGAGCGCCTCCTCGTCGGCCTGGATGGGCGGGACGTCGCGGGCGTAGTCCCGCTCGACGACGATCCCGGCCTCGTCCAGCTGGTCGGCATAGAGCCCGACCACGCGGTCCAGGAGCCCCGGCAGGCGGACGAGCGAGAAGGTCAGCCGCGCCGGCCGGGCCAGCTCCAGCAGCCGCTCCACGATCCGGTTGATGCGCTCCAGCTCGTGCGGCACCACGTCCTGGAACCGCCGGCGGAAGTGCTCGTCCTCGAACTTGCGGCCCAGGTGGCGCGTGAAGGTGAGCACCGAGGTGAGCGGGTTCTTGATCTCGTGGGCCAGGCCAGCAGCCAGCGTGCCCACGGCGGCCAGCCGGTCGGAGCGGCGCAGCTGGCTCTCCAGGTGGCGCACGACGGTCAGGTCCCGGAGGATGGCGACGGCGCCCAGCTCCTTGCCGTCGCGGCCCTGCAGCGGCGCCGTGCTCAGCTCGGCCGGAAAGCCCGTTCCGTTGCGCCGGCGCAGCGTGAGCGGCACCCCGGCCAGGGGCGCTCGGCTCGTGAGCGTCTGCATCAGGATCTCCCCGATCTCCGGCATCCCGGCGAAGACCTCCGTGCAGTAGCGCCCGGCCGCCTCGCCGGCGAAGAACCCGGTCAGGAGCTCGGCCGCCGGATTCAGCGTGACGACCCGGCCCTCGAGGTCGACGGTGACGATGCCGCTGGTGAGGGAGTTCACGATGCTGTCGGTGTAGGACTTGAGGTCCGCCAGCTCCTCGAACCGCCGGCGCAGCTCCGAGTGGACCTCCTCCAGCGCCGCGCGCTGCTGGCCCAGCTGGGCCGTCATGTGGTTGAAGGCGACGGCCAGCCGGCCGATCTCGTCCAGCGTCGTGGGCTCGATGCGCTGGCTCAGCTCGCCCCGGGCCACCGCCGCCGCCCGGGCCTCCAGCTCGCGGACGGGGCCGGCGATGCGCCGGGCCACCAGCGCGGCCGCCAGGCCGCCCAGCACCAGGGCCACCACGGTGAGGGCGCCCAGCTCCAGGCGGGTCTTGCGGATGGCCGCCTCCATCCGGTCGGTGGTGAGGCCGACCCGGACCGTCCCCCACCTCTGTCCGCCCACCTCGACCGGCA
This sequence comes from Candidatus Rokuibacteriota bacterium, assembly GCA_037446305.1. Taxonomy (GTDB): domain Bacteria; phylum Methylomirabilota; class Methylomirabilia; order Rokubacteriales; family CSP1-6; genus JBBIIW01. The sequence continues at coordinate 5,717 of JBBIIW010000017.1, read as the reverse complement.
GCGCGACGTCGTAGATGCGCACGCCGCCGGGCAGCGTCGCCTCCTGCCGCAGCAGGCGCTCGGCCCCGGCCGCCCGCAGGTCGAGGTCCCCGGTGAGCGCCTGGCCGGCCCGCTCCGGCTGGGCGCTGTGGGCGGCCACCTTGCCCTCGGCGTCCAGGACGATGGCGTAGACGACGTCGTCCTCGCCGGCCACCCGCGCCACGTTCTGCTCCAGCGCGGTGAAGTTGTAGAGGATCATCGGCCCGTAGGAGATGGCGGCCAGGTTGCGCGCCAGCACCTCGCCCCGCCGCTCGAACTCGCCCACGATCACGTCGCGCTGGCGGTGCTCGACGACCGCCACCACGGCCGTCATGAGCGCGCAGAGCACGAGCACGGCCCCCCACAGGAACTTGGCCTGCAGCGTGCGCAGCCGGATCAGCGCCCTCAGCGCTCGCCCCTCGCGGGCTGCAGCCAGATCTTCCGCAGCGGGATGTACGGATCCCCCAGCCCGTTCACCTCGATGCTCCGCACGTAGGGCTGGAACACCCGCTCGTAGGTGTGGTGGTAGAAGGGCACCAGCGGCGCGTCGTCCATGATGAGCTGCTCGGCCTGGCGATAGAGCTCGACCCGCCGCTTGAGATCCGGTTCCTGCCTGGCGCGTGTCAGCAGCCGGTCCACGACCGGGTTGGCGTAGGCGAAGAAGTTCCGGGGGCTCCCGGAATGGAAGAGCTTGAAGAGGAAGTTGTCCGGATCCGGCACGTCGGCGTACCAGGCGTAGAGGAAGGCCGGAAGCTTCCGCTCCTCGAGGAGCCGCGAGAACCGCGGCCAGTCCGTCTCGTAGTGAACCTCGAGGCGCAACCCCACCGCCTCCAGATCGCGCTGGACCATCTCGAACTCCTCGCTGAGCGCCCGCAGCTTGACGCTGGACCAGAGCGCGATCGGCGGCAAGCCCCGGCCCCCGGGATGGCCGGCCTCGGCGAGCAGCGCGCGGGCCCGGTCAGGGTCGTACGCGTAGCCCCTCAGCTCGGGGTTGTAGCCCTGGGTGCCGGGCGGCAGGATCCCCCGGGCCGGCGTGAAGCGGCCGAGGAAAGGGCCCTCGATGGTCGCGTCCCGGTTGATGGCGTGGAGGACCGCCTGCCGGACGCGGCGGTCGTCGAGCGGCTCGCGGCGGGTGTTGAACCCGTAGAACCGGACGCTGATCATCGGCCGGCGCACGTAGATGTGACTCGGGTCCTTCACGGCCTGGCGGTAGTTCCGCGTCGGCAGCGGCGCGTCCTCCAGCTCACCTCGCTTGAAGGCGTCGTAGGCCGACTCCCAGAGCTCTCCCGGAAAGATCCGGTACCGGACTTCGGCCAGGCGTGGCGGCCCGTCGAAGTAGTCGGCGTTCGCCGCCAGCACGATCTCCTTGCCGCGGTCCCACCGCACGAAGCGGAACGGCCCGGTGCCGACCGGCCGCACCCCGAAATCCTCGCCGTCCCGCTCCACGACGTCGCGGGGAACGATCTTCGCGTGTCCCACCGCCAGGATGGACACGAAGGGGACCTGCGCTTCGGTGAGGCTCACCTGAACCGTGTACCGGTCGAGCGCCGCGAGACCGGCGACCCGGGTCGCGCGGCCTTCGCGGAACTCCCGGGCGCCCCTGATCGTCGTGAAGAGGTCGGCCGCGCCGGACTTGGTGCGGGGATCGAGGATCCTCGTGAACGAGTAGACCACATCATCGGCGGTCACTTCCCGCCCGTGGTGGAACTTCACGCCCTTCCGCAGCGTGAACGTCCATGTCAGGCCATCCCGGGACGCCTTCCAGAACTGAGCCAGCGCGGGCGTGATGGCGATGGTGTGGTCAAACTGGACGAGACCGTCGAAAACTTGCTGAGCGACCGACCGGCTGTAGATGTCATTGATACGGGCCGGGTCTAACGTCTCGGGATCGTGCCCGAGGGGCCGGCGATAGATCCCGTCTTGCGCGGGTCGCCCTCCGCCGGCCCCCTGGGCATGCGCGGTCTGACTGATGGTCTGCGGGCCGAGGAGCGCAAGAGCCAAGAGCAGGAACTGGAACCATGCCCGGCCCGCACGCTTCCACCGGCCGCCGAGACCGATCAAGCCCCTCTGGCCAGAGCCGGCTAGATGCCGCCGCCGTCCGCCGTCCCGATGGCCTGGAACACCTGGGTGGAGCCCGACGTGCCGGACTCGATGACGGGAGCAGCCAGCAGGAACGCCGCCAGAACGACGACCACCGCCCAGATCTTCTTCATCGCTCTCCTCCTTGAAGTTCGCGCCCTCCCCATGAGAGCCGCGAGCGTCACGCGGAGGACGGAGAGCAATGGGCCCGCCAGGCGCGGCCGCGCCGGCGGGCCACGACACTGTGCAGTCTTTCAGACAGTTACCGGCGGCCGCCTGTGACCGGCGCACCGTCCCGCTGACCAGGATCAGTGCAGGTTGAACAGTCGCTGTGCAGCGCGGCGCGAGCGGCAGAGGGACGCTCCGGGCGCTCGGGGCCGGCGCTGCGTGGGGGCCGATCAGGACGGCCGCCGGCATCACATCCTCCCGCTGGCCCTGGCCCGGGATCGACGGTGTCGGGGCGTCGAGCTGCCTGACCAGGGCCAGCGAGAGACTGGATCTCGGACTGGCCGGCATGGTCAGGCAGCAACTGGCTCGCCAGGGCCGCCGGCGCGGGCGGTCGCGCGAAAAGGCCAGCGTTTCAACGGATTGAACGGCGGCGGTCCCAGGAGGGTCCGGACGGCGGTGACCAGGAACAGTGCACACCGAACAGCGACTGTGCAGTCAACCCTCGGCGCCGGGGCCGTCGAGGCCCCAGCGGTCGAGCATGAGCTTGAGCGAGTTGCGGTGGAGGCCCAGGATCCGGGCCGCCTCGCTGCGGTTCCAGCGGACGCCCTCCAGCACCCGCAGGACGATCTGCCGCTCGAACTCCTCGGTGGCCTGCCTGAGCGGCAGGGTGGTCGCCTCGCGCAGCCGCGCGCGGGGGTCGGGCAGGAGCAGGTCGAGCGGCAGGTCGCTGACCCCGATGACCGGGCCTTCCGCCAGGGTCACCAGCCGCTCGATCACGTTCTGCAGCTCGCGCACGTTCCCCGGCCAGGGGTGGTCGCGCAGCACGGCCAGGGCCTCCGGCGCCAGGCCCTCGATCCGCCGGCCGACGGCCTGGTTGTAGCGCCGGATGAAGTGCTCGACCAGCAGCGGGATGTCCTCGCGCCGCTCCCGGAGGGGGGGCACGGCGATGGGCACCACGTTGAGGCGATAGAAGAGGTCCTCGCGGAACTTGCCCTCGGCCACCGCCTGCCGGAGGTCCACGTTGGTGGCCGCGATGATGCGGGCGTCGATCCGGAAGGCGCGGGTGCCGCCCACCCGCTCGACCTCGCGCTCCTGCAGCACGCGCAGCAGCTTGGCCTGCAGCTCCGGCTTCAGCGAGCCGATCTCGTCGAGGAAGAGCGTGCCTCCCTGGGCCAGCTCGAAGCGGCCCAGCTTCCGCTGGTAGGCCCCGGTGAACGCCCCCTTCTCGTGCCCGAACAGCTCGGACTCCACCAGCGACTCGGACAGCGCGGCCGGGTTGACGGCCACGAACGGCTTGTCGCGGCGGGGCCCCTGGCGGTGGATGGCGCGGGCCACCAGCTCCTTGCCCGTCCCGCTCTCGCCCGTGATCAGCACGGTCGTCGTCGTGCGCGCCACCTGACCGACCAGGCGGTAGAGCTTCTGCATCTCGGGATGCTGGCCCACCAGCTCGTCGAAGTCGTGGCGCCGGGCCAGCTCGGAGCGGAGGAAGACGACCTCGCGCTCCAGGGAGCGCCGCTCCAGCGCGCGCCGCACGGTCGCCATCAGCTCGTCCTCGTCGAAGGGCTTGGTGACGTAGTCGAAGGCCCCGAGCTTCATGGCCGCCACCGCGGTCCTCACGGTCTTGACGGCGGTGACCAGGATCACCTCGACGCCCTCGTCCAGCCCCTTGATGCGCTCCAGGACCTCGATGCCGTCCATCTCCGGCAGCCGGATGTCGAGCAGCACCAGGTCCACGGCCGTGGAGCGCACCAGGTCCAGGGCCTGGCGCCCGTCGGCCGCCTCCAGGACGTCGTACTGGTCCTCGAGGATCAGGCGGAAGGACTCCCGCACCCCGGCATCGTCGTCGACCACGAGGATGACCGCGCGCGCTGTGCCCCCGCCGTCCGTCGTCTCGACTCCCCGGAGCGCCATGGTCCAGGACTCTAGCCCGCTCGGGCGCGGACGTCCACCACGATCTCGCGCTCGCGCGGCCCGTCGCACTCGACCAGGGCGATGCCCTGCCAGGTGCCGAGCAGCAGGCGGCCGCCGCGGACGGGCACGGACTCGGAAGGGCCGAGGAAGGCCGCCTTGAGGTGGGCCGCCCCGTTGTCGTCCACCCGGTCGTGCTCCCAGATGCCCTCGGGGAAGAGCCTGTCCAGCGCGGCCACGATGTCCAGGCGGACGCCGGGGTCGGCGTTCTCGTTGATCACGATGGCCGCCGTGGCGTGCCGGACGAAGACCGTGCACAGGCCCTCCCCGACGCCGCTGCGGGAGACCACCTCCAGGACCTGGGGAGTGACGTCGATGACCTCCCACTTCTTCCGGCTGCGGACCCGCACCGTCTCCTGCATGACGTGTCGCTCCGGCGCCTCCTTCGGGGGGCCCCGGGCTCGTATCGTACGACTTTTCAGACGTTGATTCCGCCGGGGCCGGCCCTCGACAATCCGCGCGTGCTGGCGCGCGTGCTGTCGGCGACGCTGGTGGGGGTCGAGGCCGTCCTCGTCCGCGTCGAGGTCGACGTGAGCACCGGGGTGCCGGCGTTCTGCACCGTCGGGCTCCCCGACTCGGCCGTGCGCGAGAGCCGGGAGCGGGTCCGCACGGCCATCCGCAACGCCGGGTTCAGCTTCCCGAACGACCGCATCACCGTCAACCTGGCGCCGGCCGACCTGCGCAAGGAGGGCACGGCCTTCGACCTGCCCATCGCGCTCGCGATCCTGGCCGCGACCGGCGCCCTCGACGGCCTCCACCGCTCGTTCGCGGTGGTCGGCGAGCTGGCCCTGGACGGGCAGATCCACCCGGTCCGCGGGGTCCTGGCCGTGGGGCTGGCCTGCCGCCGGCATCGCATCTCGACGCTGCTCGTGCCGAGCGGCAACCGGGCCGAGGCGGAGGCCATCGAGGGCGTGCAGGTCCTGGCCGCCGGCACCCTGCAGGATGCCGTGGCGCTGCTGAACGGGGCCGCGACCGTGCCGCCGGCGCCGCCGGGCGAGCGCTTGCCCGACACCCCGGCCGACGAGGGCGACTTCGCCGAGGTGCGCGGGCAGGCCCACGCCAAGCGCGCGTTCGAGATCGCGGCGGCCGGCGCCCACAACCTGCTGCTCGTCGGCCCGCCCGGCGCCGGCAAGACCATGCTCGCCCGGCGGCTGCCGGGCATCCTGCCCCCCATGACCACCGAGGAGGTCATCGAGGTTTCCACCATCTGGAGCGTGGCCGGCCTGCTCCCGGCTCCCGGCCTCGTGCGCGCGCGCCCCTTCCGGGCCCCCCACCACACGATCTCCGTGCCGGGTCTCATCGGAGGCGGCAGCCCGCCCCACCCCGGGGAGGTCACGCTGGCCCACCTGGGCGTGCTGTTCCTCGACGAGCTGCCCGAGTTCCAGCAGCACGTGCTGGAGTCGCTCCGCCAGCCCCTGGAGGACGGCCGCGTCACCATCGCCCGCGCCAGCGGCCTGGCCCGCTTCCCCGCCCGCTTCCAGCTC
>JBBIIW010000016.1:0-18478 GCA_037446305.1 Candidatus Rokuibacteriota bacterium | reverse complement strand
CAACGCGTCGGCCATACGTGGATGAATTTGCGTTGCAGCCCGTAGGTCACGGCCAGCACGGCGAAGGAAAACGCCAGCAGCGCCAGCTTTTGTTTTTCCGCCAGGTTTTGTTCATGACGGATGAAATCATCCAGCGCGCCCGCTTCCGGGGCACCGCGCTGCGCACCAACGCCGAGATGCGGCCCCGCCACGTCCGCCGCTTCTGCGCGCCCCCGCCCGAGGCCCAGCGCCTGCTGGCGCAGGCCATGAGCCGCCTCGGCCTCTCCGCCCGCGGCCACGACCGTGTCCTCAAGGTCGCCCGTACCATCGCCGACCTGGCCGGCCGCGAGACGCTCGCCGCCGAGCACGTCGCCGAGGCCATCCAGTACCGCAACCTCGATCGCGCGTGGCGGGGGTGAGGGCATCCACGGCGGGTTCTTCGACGTCGGGGCGAGACCGGCAGGGCCCTACGACCGCCTGGCCGCGGGCCAGATCCTGCGCTGAGTCACGACGATGAGGACGGCGCCCGCGATCGCGACACCGGCCATCACCACCATGCCAGCCTCGGCGGGCGTGCCCAGCGCCGCGACGACCGACGTCATGGCGGTGCTGCCCATGAGACCGAGAACGAGGTCGGACGCTCGCCCATGACCGCCATGCTTCAGCAGCCTCCCGGCCAGTCCGCCGGTGACGAGCCCCAGGACAACCGCGACCACGAACATCCCCGACGTCACAGGCTCTCTCCTCTCCCGGCCCTGCCGGGCCGCATCGCGGTGCCCCGCCCTGGCGCCCTCGTCCCCGACGCGCAGATCTGCACGAGCTTTTCCCCGGGTCCCTCCGCCAGGCTGTGGCCGGTGAGGCGGCTCACCGGACCGGGCGTCGGCTTCAGGGCCTCCGGACGTGGCGCGCGGTGCGTCCGGCGTGGCTCGGGCGGTGCGACACGTCGAGCACGTTCATGGCCTCGAGACGCTGCCGGCCCTCGGTGATGGCGGTCGCGATGGTCGGGAACGCCACGTTCGACTCCTCGACCAGCTCCCCGGCGTAGTTCACGATCCGCCAGCACCACCCCGGGTGGCCGGGTGTCGAGACGGCGACGACGTCCATGGCGCGATCCCCCGTCCTTCCAGCATGTGGGAGAGCGCGCCCGGGCTGGAAGGGGCCCCAGCGCGTGCTCCGGGCGCCGCCGAGCCGGGATGGCCGGCGGCGCGAGCACTCCGAGCGTACACCACCCGGAGTCGAGACGTCGGGCTCTTTCCGTCCTGTCGGTCGACGCTGCGCGGCGGCTGAATCAGACCACCCGTCGCTCGATCAGCAACCGGATCTCGTCCTCGGAATACCCCGCCTCGCGGAGCACCTCGGCGCTGTGCTCCCCCGGCATCGGCGGCGGCCGCCGCACCGTCGCCCGGCCCGTGGACAGCTCGAGCGGGAACCGGAGCACCCGGACGCGGCCGGCCACCGGGTGCTCGATCTCCTCGATCACGTCGGCGCCGCCCAGCTCGGGATGCGCGAGCATGTCGGCGTGGGTGAGGACCGGCGCCGCCCACACGCCGCGGGGCACCAGGAGGTCGAGCCACTCGGCGGTGGGGCGCTGCCGCAGCACCGGCTCCAGGATGCGGGCGATCGCCTCGCGGGCCGCGAAGTTGTAGGTCGTCGTGGCGTACGGGGCCAGCTCGGGCAGCTGGAACACCTCCTGCAGGACGGGCATGGTCGTCATCGAGAGCGCCAGCCAGCCGTCCTTCGTCTCGTAGATGCCGTAGGGGCCGGGGTGGAACGTGCTGGCCAGGCTCGTCGGGCTGCGCTCCAGCCGGGCGCCGTTGAGGACGTAGCTGAGGATCTCGAGCTGCAGGTCGAGGGCCGCCCGCAGCATCGAGACCTCCACGTGCAGCCCCTGCCCCGTCCGGCCCCGCTCCAGCAGCGCGGCCAGGACCCCCAGGGCCAGGAGAACGGCGCCGTGCTGGTCCACCACCGCCGTGCCGACCGGCGTCGGGGGCTGGCCGGCCCGCCCGGAGATCGACGCCAGCCCCGACAGTGCCTGGAGCAGCAGGTCCTGTCCCGGGCGCTCCCGCCAGGCGCTCGCCGCCCCGAACCCCGAGGCCGAGACGTAGATCAGGCGCGGGTTGAGCCCCCGGGCCGCCTCCCAGCCGAGCCCCAGGCGGTCCATGACGCCCGGCCGGAAGTTCTGGACCAGGACGTCGGCGCCCGCGATCAGCCGGCGAGCCGCGGCCTGCCCTTCCGGGTGCTTGAGGTCGAGGGTCAAACTCCGCTGGTTGCGGTGCGCGAGCAGGAAGAAGGCGCTGACGCCGTTCAGGTAGAGGTCGGCCCCCGACCAGTTCCGCTCCCACAGCGTCCCGCCGGGGGGCTCGATCTTGATCACGTCGGCGCCCAGGTCGGCCAGGAACTGGACGCCCGAGGGGCCCAGCAGGAACTGGGTGAAGCTCAGGACCCGGACGCCCTGCAGGACGGCCAGCGGCGCGCGCGCGGTCACCGGCGCCGCACCCGGCGTTCTTGACAACCCTGCCGGCCCCTCCTAGTGTCAGGCCACATCGAGCTCCGAGGGAGGACAGCATGGATCCACGTCGGACGTCCTGGCTGAGGTGGCTGAGCGCGCCGCTCGCGCTCGGGCTGGTGCTGCTCACCGTGACCGCCGTTCCCGCCCAGAGGCCCATCGTGCTCAAGCTCCAGAGCACCTTCCCGTCGGGGATCTGGGACTTCATGTGGGGGGAGAACTTCGCCAAGCGGGTGAACGAGGTGGCCGGAGGCCGGCTCCGGATCGAGCTGCTGCCGGCGGGCGCCGTCGTGAGCGCTTTCGAGGTGCTCGACGCCGTGAACCGGGGCGTGCTGGACGGCGGGGTGACCTGGAGCGGGTACTGGGTGGGCAAGAACTCGGCCTTCTCGCTCTTCGCCAGCGCCGCCGGCGGCCCGTTCGGGATGAACAACTGGGACTTCACCGCCTGGCTCTACGCCGGCGGCGGCATCGAGCTCTACCGTGAGCTGCTGGACAAGATGGGCTTCAAGGTGGTCTGGTTCCCCATCTGGGGCGAGATGTCCGAGCCGCTGGGCTGGTACAAGAAGCCCATCAGGTCGGTGGCCGACCTGCGGGGGGTCAAGATGCGGGCGGCCGGGCTGGCCGCCGATGTCTTCCGGGAGTTCGGGGCGTCGGTGGTGACGCTGCCGGCCGGCGAGATCCTCCCCGCGCTGGAGCGGGGCGTCATCGACGGCGCCGAGTTCAGCGACCCGCACTCGGATTCCCGCCTGGGGTTCCAGCAAGTCACCAAGTTTTACCACATCCCCGGCATCCATCAGCCGACCGGCGTCGGCGAGGTCATCTTCAACAAGGGGCAGTGGGACAAGCTGCCGGCCGATCTCAAGATGCTCGTCGAGATGGCGGCCCGGGAGACCATGATGCTGAACTGGGCCCGGGCCTGGCAGATGAACCACGAGGCCCTGCAGGAGCTGGTCACCAAGCACGGCGTGACGGTGGTGGAGACGCCGCGCGAGGTGCTGGCCGAGCTGCTCAAGGCCTGGGACAAGGTGGCGGCCCGGGAGGCGGGCAAGAACCCCGATTTCGCGAAGGTGCTCGAGTCGCAGAAGAAGTTCGCCTCCTGGTTCGTGCCCTACCAGCGGCTGGTCAATCCCCCGTACGATCTGGCTGCCGACCACTACTGGAGCGGCGCCAACCCTTACAAGGTGACCAAGCCCTGAGACCGCCGGCAGCCGTCCTGGCGGCGGCCCCCGGTGTGGGCGCCGGCCGCGGCGCAGCGCCTCCCGGCCGGTCTCGAGGCCGATGTGAACGACCGGGGAGAGGTGGAGCGTCAGGGACGCGGGCTCGGCACCGTCCTGCTGGAGGCCCTGCTCGCCGCGGCGGAGGCCCGCGGCATCCGGCGGTTCACGGCCGACGTCCTGGCCGACAACCACCGGATCCTCCGCGTCATCGCCCGGCTGGCCGAGGTCCGGTCGCGCGAGCTGCACGACGGCGTGCTCACGCTCGAGCTCGAGCGCCGGCAGTCGTTCACGACGGCTTGACCGCCGCCCGGGGCTCCCCGCCGGGCTGACCGGGCCGGTCCCGGGGCTCCAGGAAGTCCTCGATGGCCGCGGCCGTCGCCTCCGGCGACTCGAGCACCGGGAAGTGGCTGACCGCCTCCAGGCGCGCCGCCGAGAACCAGGGATGGGCGGCCGGGAACGCGCGCTGGGCGGCCAGGTACCCGGGGTCGGGAGGCTGCGCGTAGAGGTGCAGCACGCGTCCGGGCGCGAGGGAGGCCAGGGCGGCCAGGGGGTGACCATGCCGGCGGTAGGCGGCGGCGATCTCCCGGCCGGCACGCGACCACATCTCGAAGCCGTAGGCCCCCATCTCCCGGCGGATCTGATCGGCGACCTCGTCCGGCGCCCCGGCGAGCCAGAGAGCGAACAGCTGGTCGCGGGTCTGGCGCCAGCGGTCGGGATGCTGGAGCCCTTGCAGGGCCTCCAGGAACGGGGGCGGCGGATCGAGCACCAGCCAGTCCAGGACGACGAGGGCCTGGACGCGGCCGGCCAGACGCCGGCGCACCTCGATGGCGATCCAGCCGGCATGGGAGACGGCGACCGGGACGACCTGCTCGGCTCCCGCGGCGGCGATCACCGCCAGTGCATCGTCCACCAGCTCGGGCAGCCCGAAGTCCCCCGGCGCGGCTTCCGAGTCGCCGTGCCCCCGCCAGTCGAGCGCCAGGACCCGCCGGCGCGCGGCCAGCCGCCCGGCGATCCGGGCGAAGAGCGTCCGGTTCGAGCACCAGCCCTCATCGCCAGCGCATAACCGAGGCGAGGGCCCTGCGCCATCCCCCGAACTGGGGACCCCCCCGGCGGGCGTGGTCTGGCCTTCGGCGCGGCGGCGACGGTATCCTCGAGTGCCATGGCGCGGCTGCCGGCCAGCCTGCGGACCGAACTGCTGGCCCTCAAGCACCTCTGCTACAGCGGGCTCGACGCCCAGACGCTGCGCCTGCGCGTCACGCGGAGGCTGACGCGAGCCCTCAACCTCGACGCCTTCTGCTTCCCCGTCGCCGATCCCATCACGGCCCTGCCCCTGGACGTCCTGCACGAGGGCCGGCCGCCCGAGGCCTTCGAGGCGTTCGTGGACCGCGTGTACCTGCGCTCGGCCGCATCGGACATCGGCCGCTGCGCCCGGCTGCCCCGGAGGGTGCTCCTGGTCGAGGAGCTCTTGCCCCGCGAGAATCCGGAGCGGGATCCCTACGTGGACGTCATGCTCCGCCCGTACGGCCTGCGGCACGAGGTGCACCTCTCGCTGGCGGAGCGGGGCCTGGCCTGGGGCCATCTCTGCCTTTCCCGGAAGGCGCGCGCCTACGAAGGGCAGGAGCTCGCGCTGCTGACCCGGCTGGTCCCCCACCTCCGGGGCGGGCTGCGCGCGGCCAGGCTCCGGGCGGCGATCAGCGCCAACCCCGACGGCGCCATCGGCGTGATCGTGGTGGACGGCGGAGGCCGGATCGAGCTGGCCAACCGGGCGGCCGAGCGCTTCCTGGCCGAACGCTCCCCGCTCCGGCCCCCGGCGCTCACCGGTGGGTCGCGGCCCTGCTGGCCCGGGCGCTCGCTGACGGCGGCGATCCGCTGACGGTGCCGTTCCTGGTGCTCTCCGACGGTCAAGGGGGCCAGGCCTGCCGGCTCTCGGCCGAGCGGGTGGCCGGCGCCGACGGACGGCCGCGCACGCTGATCCTGGTGGAGCCGGCGCGCCCCGGCGAGAGCTCCCGGACGTTGCTCGCGCTCGGCCTGACAGCCCGGCAGGCGGAGATCGCGTGCGCCGTCGTTCGTGGCGCCACCGTCACCGAGGCGGCGCGCCGGCTCGGCATCTCTCCTCACACCGCGCTCCATCACCTTCGTCGGGTCTACGACCGGCTGGGCGTGAGCTCCCGCGTGGGCCTGGCCCGGCGCCTGGCGGGCGCCTCGGGCGGGACCGGCCGGGAGGCGGCGGCGCCGCGTGCTACACTCTGAGCGCATGTCTCGCCGACCCTCCGTCCTGCTCCCGCGCGTTCGTCCCCTCCTCGGGGGCCTCGCCGTCGCGCTGGTGACGCTGGCCCAGGCCCAGGCGGCCGCCGGCGCCTGCGGCTCGATCTTCCGGGCGATCGTCCTCTCCTGGGACAACCCGGCGACTCAGGTCGTCGACGAGCTGGCCTCCGAGTCGGTCCCGCATGCGGACCCAGGCCGGCAGGCCCGTGAGCAGGTCGCCCGCGCCGGCGGCGCCGACGCGCGGCTCGCGCTCGCCGAGCACCCCGCCATCGCCGTGGGGCAGCGGGGCGGCGCCCGCATCACTCGCTCCCCGCCCCTCGTCTAGCCCCGCTCCCCGACCGTCACGCGTGCTCCCGGGCTGCTGAGCCGGGAGCGTCATGGATCTCTCGAGGCTCGCTCTGTGTGTGGAGGCTTCGACGCATGAGGGAAGCAAGCATCACGTTGCCCCCGTTCGGTCCGACGGAGTGGGCGATCCTGTGGATCGTCCTCCTGTCCGGCGTCGCCGCCCTGGGCTACGGCCTCTGGCTGGTCCGCCAGGTCATGTCGGCCCCGCCCGGCACGCCGCGGATGGTGGAGGTGGCCCGGGCGATCGAGGAGGGCTCCATGGCCTACCTGGGCCGCCAGGTCCGCACCATGGCCTGGCTGGTCGCCGGTCTCGCCCTGGGCCTGTTCGCCCTGTACTCGCGCGTCTACACCGACCGCGGCTTCGCCATCGGGATCGCCGCCGCCTTCGTGCTGGGCGTGGCCGCCTCGTACGGCGCCGGGTACGTGGGCATGTGGCTGGCCGTGAAGGGCAACGTCCGCAGTGCCAACGCCGCCCTCACGTCGTTCAAGCGCTCCATGGAGCTCGCGTTCCGGGCCGGCGGCGTCTCCGGCATGTTCACGGTGGGCTTCGGGCTCCTGGGCGCCGCCATCATCTTCATCATCTTCCGCGAGGAGGCCACCAAGGTCCTGGTCGGGTTCGGCTTCGGCGGCAGCCTGGCCGCCCTGTTCATGCGGGTCGGCGGCGGCATCTTCACCAAGGCGGCCGACGTCGGCGGCGACCTGGTGGGCAAGGTCGAGGCCGGCATCCCCGAGGACGATCCCCGCAACCCCGCCACCATCGCCGACAACGTCGGGGACAACGTCGGCGACTGCGCCGGGATGGCGGCCGACGTGTTCGAGTCCTACGAAGTGACCCTGGTGGCGGCCATCATCCTGGCCGCCGGCGTCATGGCGGACACGTTCTTCCGCGAGGCGTACGGGCCGGCGGCGCCCGCCTTCGGCCTGAAGCTCATCATGCTGCCGCTGCTGCTCCGGGCGGTGGGCGTCTTCGCCTCCATCGCCGGCATCATGGCCGTCCGGGTGCCGGAGGGCCGCGCCGTCCGGGACCCCATGCGTCCCATCACCCGGGCGTACCACGTCTCCTCGCTGCTGGCCGTGGCGGGGTTCTTCGCCGTCGACGCCGCCTACATGGTGGATCCCCGGAGCGGCGCGGTCGACTACCGCTTCGCCGTGGCCGCCACGATGGGGATCGCGCTCTCCATGGTCACCCTCTGGCTCACCAACCACTTCACGCATCCGGACCGGCGTCCGGTCACCGAGACGGCCACCGCCGCTCGCACGGGGCCCGCCACCGTCATCCTCTCGGGCATGGCCGAGGGGCTCGAGTCCTCGGTCTGGGCCATCGTCACCATCGGGGCGACCATCATCGCCGCCATCCTGCTGTTCCCCGAGAGCCTGGCTCTCGGCGGCTACGCCGTCGCGCTGGCCGGCCTGGGCCTGCTGACCACCACGGGCTTCATCCTGGCCATGGACACCTACGGCCCCATCACCGACAACGCGCACGGGATCTTCGAGATGGGCGGGGTGGAGGCGCCCGAGGCGAGCCATACCCTGGCCTGGATGGACGCCATCGGCAATACCACCAAGGCCCTCACCAAGGGCCTGGCCATCGCCACGGCCGTCATCGCGGCGGTCAGCCTCTTCACGTCGTTCACCGAGGAGGCCGGGCTGCTGGCCCAGGGCATCCAGATCAACCTGCCGGCGATCTTCGTCGGGCTGTGCCTGGGCGGCGCCGTGCCGTTCCTGTTCTCCGCCTTCGCCATCAAGGCCGTGGGCCGGGCCGCCTTCGGCGTCGTCGAGGAGGTGCGGCGGCAGTTCCGGGAGCGGCCGGGCATCATGACCTTCGCCGAGCGGCCGGACTACGCCCGGTGCGTCTCCATCGTCACGGCCATGGCCCAGAAGGAGCTGCTGGGGCCGGCCATCCTCGGCGTCGCGGCGCCCCTGCTGGTCGGCTTCGCGCTGGGTCCCGGCGCGCTGGGAGCCTTCCTGGGCGGGGCCATCCTCACCGGCCAGCTGATGGCGGTGTTCATGTCCAACACCGGAGGCAACTGGGACAACGCCAAGAAGAAGGTGGAGGACGGGTACCTGCAGGGCAAGGGCACCGACGTCCACAAGGCCACCGTCATCGGCGACACCGTGGGCGATCCGTTCAAGGACACCGCCGGCCCGGCGCTGAACCCGATGATCAAGGTGATGAACCTGGTGGCGATCCTGGCGGCGCCCTTCGCCGCCAGCCCGGATCTCGGCGGCGGGGTCCGGGCCGTGGTCGGGCTCGCCTGCGCCGGCGCGATCGCGACCGCCGTCCTGCTCTCCAAGCGGGGGTCGATCGCCGAGCGCGCGGCGGTGTCGGGTTCACCGGCGGAGGAGCCGGTCTCGTAGCGAGGGGTTCGGGCGCCATCTAGAAGTCCAACTATCTGATTTTCCATGGCTTCCATGTTGACCCGCGCGGTGGTACAATGCCGACCGAAAAGATCGGCGACCATTTTGATCGGACATGATCCGGGTATAGCCTAGGAGCCGGCATGAGCACGACGGCCAAGACGCTCGAAGCCCTGGCCAACCGCGAGTACAAGTGGGGCTTCGTCACCGACATCGAAGCGGACACGCTCCCGCCGGGGCTCGACGAGGAGATCATCCGGCAGATCTCGGCGCGGAAGCGGGAGCCGGAGTTCATGCTCGAGTGGCGCCTGCGCGCGTACCGCCACTGGGCCACGCTCCAGCAGTCGGCCGGCGAGCCGAAGTGGGCGAACATCAGCTACCCGCCCATCGACTACCAGCAGATCGTCTACTACTCGGCTCCCAAGCGGAAGGCCGGCGGGCCGGCCAGCCTGGACGAGGTGGATCCCAAGCTGCTGGAGACCTTCGAGAAGCTCGGCATCCCGCTGGCCGAGCGCGAGCGCCTGGCCGGCGTGGCGGTGGACGCCGTCTTCGACAGCGTCTCGGTGGCCACCACGTTCAAGGAGAAGCTGGCCGAGCTGGGCATCATCTTCTGCTCCTTCTCCGAGGCGGTCCAGAACCATCCCGACCTGGTGCAGAAGTACCTGGGGTCGGTCGTGCCCTACACCGACAACTTCTACGCGGCCCTGAACTCGGCCGTCTTCAGCGACGGCTCGTTCTGCTACATCCCCCGCGGCGTGCGCTGTCCCATGGAGCTGTCCACCTACTTCCGCATCAACACCGCGGGCTCCGGGCAGTTCGAGCGGACGCTGATCGTGGCCGAGGAGGGCAGCTACGTCAGCTACCTGGAAGGGTGCACGGCGCCCCGGCGCGACGAGAACCAGCTCCACGCCGCCGTGGTGGAGCTGATCGCGCTGGAGGGCGCGGAGATCAAGTACTCCACGGTCCAGAACTGGTACGCCGGGGACGCCGAGGGCCGGGGGGGCATCTTCAACTTCGTCACCAAGCGCGGCAAGTGCGCGGGCCGGCGGTCGAAGATCTCCTGGACCCAGGTCGAGACCGGGTCGGCCATCACCTGGAAGTACCCCAGCGTCATCCTGCAGGGCGACGAGTCGGTGGGGGAGTTCTACTCGGTCGCCCTGACCACCAACCGGCAGCAGGCCGACACCGGAACCAAGATGATCCACATCGGCAGGAACACCCGGAGCACGATCATCTCCAAGGGCATCTCGGCCGGCCGGGGCAACAACACGTACCGGGGCCTGGTGAAGATCCTGCCCCGGGCCGCCCATGCCCGCAACTACACCCAGTGCGACTCGCTGCTGCTGGGCGACCGCTGCGGCGCCCACACCTTCCCGTACATCGAGGTGGCCAACGCCACGTCCGTCGCCGAGCACGAGGCGTCGACCTCCCGGATCAGCGACGACCAGCTTTTCTACTGCAAGCAGCGGGGGCTGTCGGGCGAGAACGCGGTGAACATGATCATCAACGGCTTCTGCAAGGAAGTCTTCCGGAACCTCCCCATGGAGTTCGCGGTGGAGGCCCAGAAGCTGCTCGGCGTGAGCCTGGAAGGGAGCGTGGGCTGATGCTGTCGGTCCGCAACCTGAGCGCCGGCGTCGAGGACAAGCCGGACATCCTCAAGTCGATCAGCCTCGAGGTCCGCGCCGGCGAGGTGCACGCCATCATGGGCCCCAACGGCTCGGGCAAGAGCACGCTGGCCCAGGTCCTGGCCGGGCACCCCGGCTACGTGGTCACCGCCGGCGAGGTGACCTACCTGGGGCAGGACCTGCTGGCCATGCCGCCCGAGGAGCGGGCCCGGGCCGGGGTGTTCCTGGCCTTTCAGTACCCGGTGGAGATCCCGGGCGTGAACAACGCCTACTTCCTCAAGGCCGCCGTCAACGAGCAGCGGACCCGGCGGGGCGAGGAGGAGCTCGACGCCATGGAGTTCCTGGAGCTGCTGGAGGAGAAGCTCCGGCTGGTCGAGATGGACCGCAGCTTCGTGAACCGGCCGGTCAACGAGGGCTTCTCCGGCGGCGAGAAGAAGCGCAACGAGATCCTGCAGATGGCCGTGCTGGAGCCCCGGCTGGCCATCCTGGACGAGACCGACTCCGGGCTCGACATCGACGCGCTGCGGATCGTGGCCCGGGGCGTGAACCGTCTGCGCCGGCCGGACAACGCGATGATCCTCGTCACGCACTACCAGCGGATCCTGCAGTACATCGAGCCCGACCACGTCCACGTGCTCTTCGACGGCCGCATCGTCAGGTCGGGCGGCCAGGAGCTGGCCGTGGAGCTGGAGCGCAAGGGCTACGACTGGATCCGGGCCGAGGCCGGGGCCGCCCAGCCGGCCGGCCGGTAGCGCCCAGCCGATGGCCGTCGTCACCGCCCGCGACCACTACGTGTCGCTGTTCGAGGCCCTGGAGCGCCAGGGAGCCTTCGCGGACCCCGCCTGGCTGGCGTCCCTCCGGCGGCAAGGGCTCGAGCACTTTGCCGGGCGGGGCTTCCCGACGACCCGCGACGAGGACTGGCGCTACACCAGCGTGGCGCCGCTGGCGGCGGCGGCCTTCCGGCCGGCCGCGCCGTCCCCGGACGCGGTGCCGGCGACGGCGCTGGCCCGGGTGGCGGTGCCCGGCGCCGACTGGCCGCGGCTGGTGTTCGTGGACGGTCGCCACGCTCCGGGGCTCTCGTCCGCGCCCGGGGCCGGGGAGGACGGCCGGGCGGACAGCCTGGGCCGGGCGATCGCGTCCGACGGCGACCTCGTCGAGCGCCACCTGGGTCGTCACGTCGCCTGGGACCGGAACGTCTTCGCCGCGCTCAGCACGGCGTTCGTGCAGGACGGCGCGTTCGTGGCCGTTCCCGCCGAGGCGGAGAACCGCGTCATCGAGCTGCTCTTCCTCGCCGCCACCCCGGACGTCGTGGCCCAGCCTCGCAATCTCGTGATCGTGGGCCCGCACAGCCGCCTCACGGTGATCGAGCGGTACGTGGGCCTCATCCGAGGGCCGTACTTCACGAACGCCGTCACCGAGATCGTCCTGGGGCCGGGGGCCGTGGTGGACCACTACGTGGTCCAGGACCAGGCGCCGCAGGCCTTTCACGTGGCGACGCTGCACGCCGCCCTCGAGCAGGATGCGGCCTTCACGACCTGCGGCGCCGTCTTCGGCGCCCGGCTGGCGCGCACCACGCTCGCCGTCGGGTTCTCCGGTCCCGGCGGGCGGGCCGACGTCAACGGGCTCTACGTGGTCGGCGACCGCCAGCACGTGGACCACCACGTCACCGTGGACCACGCCGTCCCGCGCTGCGCCAGCCGGCAGCTCTTCAAGGGGGTGCTCGACGATGCCGCCCGGGCCGTCTTCAACGGGCGCATCCTCGTCCGGCCCGGCGCCCAGAAGACGGATGCCACGCAGACCAACAAGCACCTGCTGCTGTCCGAGGGCGTCGAGGTCGACAGCAAGCCCCAGCTCGAGATCTTCGCCGACGACGTCCGGTGCACCCACGGCGCCGCCGAGGGCCAGCTGGCCTTGGAGGCGCTGTTCTACCTCAAGAGCCGCGGGATCGGCGAGGCGACGGCGCGCGCGCTCCTCACCTACGGCTTCGCCCGCGAGGTGCTGGAGCGGGTCTCGCTCGGGACGCTGGCGGCGTACCTCGACAACCGGCTGATGGCCCGGCTCCGGCAGGCGCCGGGCTCGAAGGAGACTTGATGATGGCCTCGAACGCCGTCTGGGACGTCGAGCGCGTCCGGAAGGATTTCCCGGCCCTGCACCAGCAGGTCCACGGCCGCCCCCTCGTCTACCTGGACACGGCGGCGACCAGCCAGAAACCCCAGGTCGTCATCGACGCGCTGGTGGCCTACTACAGCCTGGACAACGCCAACGTCCATCGCGGCGTGCACACGCTGAGCGAGCGGGCCACCGAGGCCTACGAGGGCGCCCGGGTCCGCATCCAGCGGCACCTCAACGCCGCCTCGCCCCGGGAGATCATCTTCGTCCGCCAGGCCACCGAGGGCATCAACCTGGTCATGGCCACCTTCGGGCGTCAGGTGGTCGGCGCCGGCGACGAGGTCCTCATCTCGGCCATCGAGCACCATGCCAACATCGTGCCGTGGCAGATGCTGTGCGAGGAGAAGGGAGCGCGCCTGCGGGTGGTGCCCATCGACGACCGCGGCGATCTGCTGATGGAGGAGTACCGGCGGCTGCTGGGACCGCGCACCCGCCTGGTCGCCATCACCCAGGTGTCCAACGCGCTGGGGACGGTGACGCCGATCAAGGAGATCATCGGCCTGGCCCACCAGCAGGGCGTCCCCGTCCTGGTCGACGGCGCGCAGGCGGTGCCCCATCAGGCCGTGGACGTGCAGGAGCTCGACTGCGACTTCTACGTCTTCTCCGGGCACAAGGCCTACGGCCCCACCGGCATCGGCGTGCTGTACGGCAAGGAGCGCTGGCTGGAGCGCATGCCCCCCTACCAGGGCGGCGGGGACATGATCAAGGCGGTCACCTTCGAGAAGACGATCTACAACGACCTGCCGTACCGCTTCGAGGCCGGCACGCCGCACATCGCCGGCGCCATCGGGCTGGCCGTGGCCCTCGACTACCTGGCCGGGCTGGGCCTCGACCGGATCGCCGAGTACGAGCACGAGCTGCTGGCCTACGGCACCGAGCTGCTGACGGCCATCCCGGGCGTGCGGCTCATCGGGACGGCGCGCCACAAGGCGGCCGTGCTGTCCTTCGTCCTCGACGGCGTGCACGCCCACGATCTGGGCACGGTGCTGGACCAGGAGGGCGTCGCCGTCCGCGCCGGGCATCACTGCGCCATGCCGGTCATGCAGCGCTTCGGCGTGCCGGCCACGGCCCGGGCCTCCCTGGCCTTCTACAACACGCGGCAGGAGCTGGAGACGCTGGCCGCCGCCGTCGAGAAGGCCCGGGATCTGTTCGCCTGATGTCCGACCTCCGGGACCTGTACCAGCAGGTGATTCTCGATCACAACCGGAAGCCCCGGAACTTCCGGACCATCGAGGGCGCCAACCGCACGGCCGAGGGGTACAACCCGCTCTGCGGCGACCAGATCTCGCTGTCCCTCGTCGTGCGCGACGGCGTGATCCGCGACGCGGCCTTCCAGGGCAGCGGCTGCGCGATCTCGCGCGCGGCCGCCTCCATGATGACGGCCAGCGTCATCGGCAAGTCGGAGGCGGAGGCGCAGGCGCTGTTCCAGCGGGTGCACGCCATGCTGACCGGCGCCAACGGCGGCGCCGCCGAGGGCGTGGGCAAGCTGGCCGTCTTCGCCGGCGTCCGCGAGTTCCCCACGCGGGTCAAGTGCGCGACGCTGGCCTGGCACACCCTCCAGGCGGCCCTGACCGGCGCCGGCCAGCCCGTGTCCACCGAGTAGCGCCGGTCAGGAAGGAGGCCCCCATGGCCGACCAGGCCACGATCGAGCGCGAGGTGGTCGCGGCGCTCCGCACGTGCTACGACCCCGAGATCCCCGTGGACATCTACGAGCTGGGGCTGATCTACGGCGTGACGGTGAGCCCCGAGGGCGCCGTCCACGTCCGCATGACGCTCACCGCGGCCGGCTGCCCGGCTGCCCAGGAGCTGCCGGCCGAGGTGGAGCAGAAGGTGCGCGGCGTGCCGGGGGTCACCGATGCCCAGGTCGAGGTCGTCTTCGACCCGCCGTGGGACCCCAGCCGGATGTCGGACGCCGCCCGCCTCCAGCTCGGCCTGCTCTGATCAGCCGGGCGCGGGGGCCGCGCCGGGCTGGAGCTCGGCCCGCACCCGCGGCAGGCTCTCCGGGTAGCGCTCGTGGAGGAACCGGACGAGGCGCTCCCGGATCTCGCAGCGCAGGTTCCAGGCCGTCGAGGCGTCGGCGGCGCTGGCCAGGGCGCGCAGCTCGAGCGTGTGCTCGCGGGCGTCCGTCACCTGCAGCACCTTCACCTTGCGGTTCCAGTAGGAGGACTCCTCCAGGATCCGGTCGAACTCCTCCCGCAGCGGCCCCAGGGGCACGCGGTAGTCCACGTAGAGGAAGACGGTGCCCAGGATCTCGGCCGAGTCCCGCGTCCAGTTCTGGAAGGGCCGCTCGATGAAGTAGGTGATGGGCAGGATCAGGCGGCGCAGGTCCCAGATCCGGACGACCACGTAGGTCAACGTGATGTCCTCGATCCGGCCCCACTCGTTCTCGACGACGACCACGTCGTCGATCCGGATCGGCTGGGTGATGGCGATCTGGAAGCCGGCCAGCAGGGTGGCGATGCTTCGCTGGGCGGCGAAGCCGACGATGATGCCCGCGATGCCGGCCGAGGCCAGGATGCTGGTGCCGAACTGGCGGACCGACTCGAACACCATGAGCATCGAGGCCACCGTGAACACGGCGATCACCGCCACCACCACCTTCTTGAGCACGGTGACCTGGGTGTAGATCTTCCGGGCCTGCAGGTTGTCGGCGGCATCGACGCGGAACCGCCGGAGCACCAGCGCCTCGGCCGCCTGCACCAGCTGGTACAGCATCACCGCCACGACCCCGATCAGCACCAGGCTGACGACATTCCGGAGCAGGAGTTTGAGCTCCGGAGACACGGCGAGGCTCGGCAGGCCCAGGATGAGCGCGACCAGCGGCAGCATCAGCCGCACGGTCCGCCCGGCGAGGGGGATCAAAACCTCCTCCCACACGCCGGCCCCTCGCGAGGACACCTGCCGCAGCCAGGCCTCCGCCACCCGGCTCAGGCGCGACAGCAGCCAGACCAGCCCGATCAGCGTGCCGATGCCCCGGAGCCAGTCGAAGCCCCGCAGGAGGGCGGCCGCCTCCTGACGCAGCCGCACCTCGGCCAGGAGGACCGTGACGGCCAGGTGGAGCCCGTAGACCCACACCAGCAGGGTCAGCGGCGGCACAGCCGCCCTGAGCCCGCGGTCGAGCCAGTGGCGGGCCTCCCGCGTCCCGGGCGTGGCCTGCGCGGCGGCCGCCGCGTCGCGACGCACCTTCCGCCGGACCGCCCAGCGGAGGGCCGCATCGGCGATCCCCACCAGCGCCGTGACGAGCAGGCTCGCCACCAGCGTCCGCCACCGCACGCCGAAGACGATGTCCTCGTTGATCCAGGGGCCGACGAGGCGCCCCAGCCCCTGCGCCACCGCCTCCAGCCACTCGGGCATGCCGCCTCCTCCCGATCAGCGCCGGTCCCCCTGGGCACCAGGCCGTGGAGGCCGACGCTGGAATGCGCACGAACGGGCGTCGCGGCCCGTCCGGTCTCTGGTCTGCCGCTCGGACTCGCAGGAGCCGCGAGGGACGGGCGGGAGAGGCCCGCGGGGCCGCGGCGTCTCGATTCTCGGCCCCGCAGCGCGCCGCTGTCAACGCACCCGCCCGCGCGGCCCGAGGAAAGCGGATAGAATGCCGCCCCGGAGGGGGCCGCCTCATGCATCCAGCCCGACTCGTCGCCGCGCTCATCGTCACGCTCGTGGTCGCCGGCTGCGCCACCGCGGCGCGCCGGCCGGATGACCTCACGCAGCTGAGCCTCGCCGAGGCGGCCCGGCTGATCCGGCAGGGCCGGATCAGCAGCGTCGAGCTCACCCGGGCCTACCTGGACCGGGCCGAGCGGCACCGGCACCTGAACGCCTTCATCACCCTGGACCCCGCCCGGGCGCTGGAGGCGGCCCGGAACGCCGACGCCCAGCGCGCCGCAGGACGGCTCCGCGGGCCGCTCCACGGTGTGCCCCTCGTCATCAAGGACAACATCCACGTGGCGGGCATGCCGAACACCGCGGGCACCCCGGCCCTGGCCGCGTTCACGCCCACGGCCCACGCCCCGGTGGTGCAGAGGCTGCTCGACGCCGGCGCCATCGTCCTCGGCAAGACGAACATGCACGAGCTGGCCTTCGGGATCTCCGGGTACAACGAGGCGTTCTGGCAGGCCTCGCCCATCGGGGTCCGCAATCCGTACGACCCGACGCGGTTCGCGGGAGGCAGCTCGAGCGGCACGGGGGCCGCCGTGGCCGCTCGCCTGGCGCCCGGCGGCCTCGGCTCGGACACGGGGGGCTCCGTCCGCATCCCGGCCGCCGTCAACGGCATCGCCGGGCTCCGGCCCACGCTCGGCCGCTACAGCCAGGACGGCGTCACCCCGATCTCCCACACCCGCGACACCGTCGGCCCGATGGCCCAGACGGTGGCCGACGTGGCCCTGCTGGACGCCGTGCTCGTGGGGGAGGAGCCGGTGGCCCCGGCCAGCCTGGCCGGGCTGCGCCTGGGCGTCTTCCGCTCGTACTTCTTCGCCGATCTGGATCGCGACACCGAGACGGTGATGGCGCGGGTGCTCGACCGGCTCGCCGCCGCCGGGGTGGCGATCGTCGAGGTCGACATGCCGCAGCTCCGGAGCCTCAACGACCGGACCAGCTTTCCGGTCGCGCTCTACGAGGCCTACGATGACCTGGCGTCCTACCTGCGCCGCCACGGCGCGAACACGACCCCCGAGGCAGTGGCGGACCGGATCGCGAGCAAGGACGTGAGGGCCACCTACCAGGGGCTGGTGCTGCCGCGCAAGCTACCCGGCGCGGGCGGCCCCGTCGATGCGCAGCCGGCCTACCAGGCCGCGCTGGCCGAGGCCCGGCCGGCCCTGCAGCGACACTACAGCGAGACGTTCGCCAGGCACCGGCTCGATGCGCTGATCTTCCCCGCCACCCCGCGGGTGGCCGCTCCCCAGGGCCCGGAGGCGAGCAGCCTCGAGACCTTCCTCCTCTTCATCCGGAACACCGACCCCGGCAGCAACGCCGGCATCCCGGGCCTGGTGATCCCCGTCGGGCTCGGGCCCTCGGGCCTGCCCGTCGGCGTCGAGCTGGACGGGCCTCGAGGCAGCGACCGCCGGCTGCTGGCGATCGGCCAGGCGATCGAGGCCCTGCTCGGGCGCACGCCACCCCCGCCGTGACCGACCCGCCGGAGGCGGCCGACCGGGCTCAAAGCGTCCCGAGGTAGGCGGCCATGCGATCGCGCGTTGCGGGATCGGGGAGCGGCCCCGTGCCCGCCGCCATGTTGTCGGTGAGGTGGTCGGGGTTGCCGGTCGCGGGGATCACGCACGTCACCGCCGGGTGCCCCAGGATCCACTTCAGGAAGAACTGACCCCAGCTCGCGCAATCCAGCTCGGCGGCCCACGGCGGCAGCGGCCGGCCCCGCACCCGCCGGAACAGCGCCCCCTCCGCGAACGGCCGGTTGACCAGGACGGCCACCCCGCGGTCCCGCGCCAGTGGGAGCAGCCGGCGGTCGGCCTCGGGCTCGGCCAGCGAGTAGTTGAGCTGGACGAAGTCCACGTGCTCCCGCCGGAGGATCTGCTCCAGGTCGTCGTGGGCTCCGGCCGTGTAGTGCGTGATGCCGAGGTACCGGATGCGGCCCTCCTGCTTCCAGGCGCGCAGCGTGGCCAGGTGGGTCTGCCAGTCGAGCAGGTTGTGGACCTGCACCAGGTCGAGCCGCTCGACGCGCAGTCGCCGCAGGGAGCGCTCCAGCTGCGCGATCCCCGCCTGCCGGCCGGTCGTCCACACCTTGGTGGCCAGGAAGAGCGCGGAGCGGAGGCCGAGGTCCGCGGCGAGGTCGCCGACGACCCTCTCCGCCTCGCCGTACATCGGCGAGGTGTCCACGACGCGTCCGCCCAGCGCGGCGAAGCGCCCCAGCACGTCCCGGAGCGGGGCCCGGGCCAAGGCGGACGTCCCGACGTCGAAGGTCCGCCAGGTGCCGAGGCCGATGGCGGGGATGCCCTCGCCGGTGGACGGGATCGGCCGGCTGACGATCGGGCCGGTCGCGCCTGCCGCCGGAGGCGAGCCGGCGCCGGCCG
>JBBIIW010000015.1:0-19947 GCA_037446305.1 Candidatus Rokuibacteriota bacterium | reverse complement strand
CCCGGGGCGCGGGGCCGTGTCGCGTCCACCTCCATCGCGCCGCCATCGCGACTCCGGCGTGCCGCGCTGCTCCACCGCGGCGGCCTGCGGGCCCGCGCCGTGGGCGGGAGCGTGATCGCAGTCGGCGACCTCGTGGAGCCGGAGGCCTGAGGCTGTGCAGTTCGAAGTCGAGATCTACCGCAACGAGACCGGGCAATGGGTGGCCACCGCGGTCGAGTACCAGGTGAGCGCGACGGGGATGACGGAGAAGGAGGCGCTGGCCAGGGTGATGGAGGCCCTGGCCACGCATTTCAAGAAGACCGCCCGGTGAGCCAGGCGCTGGCCGGACTGCGGGTGCTCGACTGCTCGCGGCTGATCGCCGGCGGCGTGCTGGGCACGGTGCTGGCCGACCACGGGGCCGACGTGGTCAAGGTCGAGAACCCGCGCGGGGGCGATCCGCTGCGGACGTGGCTGCGCGAGCAGGGCCAGCTGTGGTGGAAGGTGTACGCCCGCGGCAAGCGCTCCATCACGCTCAACCTCGCGCACCCGCGCGGGCAGGACCTGCTCCGCCGGCTGGCGGCCGGCGCCGACGTCCTGATCGAGAACTACGTGCCGGGCACCTTCGAGCGCTGGGGCCTGGGCTGGGACGCGCTGTCGACGGTCAACCCGCGCCTGGTGTTCGCGCGGGTGTCGGGCTGGGGGCAGGACGGCCCGTACCGCGACCGGCCCGGCTTCGGGACGATGGTGGAGGCGATGAGCGGGTTCGCCGCCACCACGGGGCCCGCGGACGGCCCGCCCACCCTGCCCTCCTTCCCGATGGCCGACATGGTGGCAGCGCTGGCCGGGGCCTCCGCGGTGCTGGCCGCGCTGCGCTGGCGCGACCAGGTATCGGGCCGCGGGCAGGTCGTGGACATCTCCCTCTACGAGCCGCTGCTCGCCGTGCTCGGCCCCGACGCCGCGCGCCACGCCCGGGACGGGACCGTCCGCACCCGCCAGGGCAACCGCTCGGACAACGCCAGCCCGCGGGGCACCTACCGGACGCGGGACGGCAAGTGGGTGGCGCTGTCCGCCTCCACGCCGGCCTCGGCCGAGGCGCTCTTCAAGGCGCTCGACCTGGGCCACCTGCTGGGCGATCCCCGGTTCGCCACCAACGACGCCCGGGTCCGCCACAACGACCTGGTGGACCGGGCCCTGGTGGAGGCGATCGGCCGCCGGACGCTCGAGGAGATGCAGGACCTCTTCGAGACGGCCGACCTGACGGCGAGCCCCGTCTACGACATCGCCGACATCGCGGCCGATCCCCACGTCGTCGCGCGGGGCATCCTGACCGACGTGCCCGACGCCGAGCTGGGCCGCGTGCGCATGGTGGCGCCCACCCCTCGCCTGACCGAGACGCCGGCCGCCATCCGCTGGGCCGGGCCGCCGCTCGGCGCCCACAACGCGGAGGTCTACGGCGCGCTCGGCATCCAGGCGGCGGAGCTCGAGGATCTGCGGCGCGAGGGGGTGATCTAGTGCCGCTGCTGGTCGCGCTCGCGCTGGCCTGGCTGGCGCTGCCCGCGTGGGCAGGGGAGTACCGGGGCCCGATCGTGGACGCGCACGGGCACCTCTCCAGCCCCGCCGCCATCGAGGCCTATGCGGCGGCGGCCAGGCGGCACGACATCCGCAAGGTGGTCCTGCTGGGCGTGGGGGGTGTCCAGAAGGACGATGCGGCGTGGATCGCCGCCGCCGCTCGCAAGTACCCCGACCTGGTCGTCCCGGGCGTGCCCGTCCCCGATCCCACCGACCCGGCGGCTGCGGAGCGCCTGGACCGCGCGCTGGAGCGCGCGAAGGGGCGCGCCCTGGGGGAGGTCCACCTGCGGCAGGTCGGCCGCCGCCCGATCGTGCGGGACCCCTCCGACGCCGCGTTCGCCCGGATCCTGGCCCTGGCCGGGCGCCGGGGTGTGCCGGTCGTGATCCACTACGAGCTGACCGACGAGGCGGCCGCCGCGCTCGAGCCGGCCCTGGCCGCTCACCGGGCCACCATCGTCGTCCTGGCTCACGGCGGGGAGGGGCCGCCCGCCCGCCTGGAGCGGCTGCTCGCCCGCCATCCCAACCTGCGCGTGGACCTCTCGGGCATGCACTTCCAGCGCACGCCGGCCCTGGCGACCGAGCACGGGCCGCTCGACCCGGCCTGGAAGGCGCTGGTCGAGGCGATGCCCGACCGCTTCCTGATGGGCATCGACATCTGGGCGCCGCGGCTCTTCGAGCCGGCGATGCTCGACCGCCTCATGGCGTGGACCCGCCGCATCCTCGGCGAGCTGCGGCCCGAGGTGGCCGAGCGGGTGGCCCACGCCAACGCCGTCGCCGTCTTCGGCCTCGAGTAGCCCGTGCCGCCCGGCAATCCCTTCGAGGACGCCACGCTCGGCGAGATGATGGACGCGCTCGCGGCTCGCTGGCCCGACCGGGAGGCGATCGTCTTCGGGGACGAGCGGCTCACGTTCGCCGGCCTGCGCGACCGGGCGGTCCGGCTCGCCCGCGGCCTGGCCGCGCTCGGCCTGGGGCCCGGGGACCGCGTGGGGCTGTGGCTGCCGAACCGTCCGGCCTGGTTCGTCGTGCAGCAGGCCTGCGCGCGCCTGGGCGCGGTCGTCGTCGCCCTCAACCCGCGCTATCGCGCCCACGAGCTCACCTACATCCTCGGCCAGTCGGGCGCCCGCGCCCTCGTCCTCGCCGACCACCTGGGCGGTGTCGACTACTTCGAGACCCTGCACGAGGTGGTGCCCGAGCTGCGCGATGCCGTCCCCGGGGAGCTCGAGAGCGCCCGGCTGCCGTGCCTGCGGCACGTCATCGTGGACGCCGAGGACCCCTACCCGGGCTGTCACCGGCTGGCCGAGGTGGCCGAGCTGGAGCCGCCGGCCTCCGCGCCGACGCGGCCGCAGCCGGACGACACGCTCACCCTGCTCTACACCTCGGGCACCACGTCCTTCCCCAAG
The DNA here is from genome assembly GCA_037446305.1 of Candidatus Rokuibacteriota bacterium. Lineage (GTDB taxonomy): Bacteria > Methylomirabilota > Methylomirabilia > Rokubacteriales > CSP1-6 > JBBIIW01. Next base: position 16,999 of record JBBIIW010000015.1, on the reverse strand, counting down.
GGCGCGATGATCTCGCACCGCAACGCGGTCCCCCACGGCTGGAACTGCGGCCAGGTGCTGCGCCTGACCCCCGAGGACCGGGTGCTGCACGCCCTGCCCGCCGCCGGCACCTGGGGCGGGCTCAACATCCCCCTCACCACCTGGTCGCACGGCGCGTGCCTGGTGCTCATGGACGTGTTCGACCCTGGCCGCGCCCTCTGGCTCGTGGAGCGGCACCGGTGCACGGTCTGGAACGCGGTGGACCAGATGGCCCAGGCGGTGCTCGATCATCCCGACCTCGACCGCCGCGACCGGCGGTCGCTGCGCACCGGCGGCTTCGCCGCCACCGGCGGCGGCCGGCACGGGCTGTTCGAGGCCGTGGTGGAGCGTCTCGGCATCCGGCAGGCGTTCCAGCCCTACGGCATGACCGAGGTCAACGCCATGGCGCTGGTGCACGACCTCGACGAGCCGGCGGCCCTGCGTGCGCTGCCCGGGATCCGGCCGGTGCCGGGGCTGGAGGTGCGCCTGGCCCATCCCGAGACCGGCGCGCCCTGCCGGGCCGGCGAGGAAGGCGAGCTGCAGTTCCGGGGCCCGCGGGTCACGCGGGGCTATCACGACAAGCCGCAGGAGACGGCGCGGGCCTTCACCGACGACGGCTGGTTCCGCTCCGGCGACCTGGGCGTGCGCACGGCCGAAGGGCACGTGATCTTCCGGGGCCGCCTGCGCGAGGTGCTGCGGATCAGCCACCACATGGTCGCGCCCGGCGAGATCGAGGCCTTCCTGATGTCGCACCCGGCCGTGCACCAGGCCTTCGTCGTCGGCGTGCCGGACGCCCGGACGAACGAGGCGGCCGCCGCCTACGTGATCCTGAAGGACGGGGCCCGCCTGACCGAGGAGGACCTGCTCGCCTACTGCCGGGGGCGCATCGCCTCCTTCAAGATTCCCCGGCTCGTGCGCTTCGTCGCGGACGTGCCGCGCACGCCGGGCCCGCACGGCGACAAGGTGCAGCGCGGGCGGCTCCGCGAGCAGGCCCTGGCCGAGCTACAGGCGCGGCAGGCGGGCCGCTGACGCCGCCGGTCACTCCGTGACCACGTCCCCCTTGTGCTGGCGGCAGGTCCTCGCGCGTCGTCTCCTCGCCCCCCCCATGGCGCCCAGGCCCCTCGACCCTCGGGCGATCGCGCGCGGGCGAGGTCATGCGGGGTCAGGGCAAGCGCCGGGATGCGGTACTCTTAGCGCGGGCGCGCCGCCCCGGCAAAGGAGAGGCCCGTGAAGCTCGACGTCGGCATGCTGACCCACGACCTCACATCGATTCCCGCGTATGCCCGGAAGGTGGAGGCGCTCGGCTTCGACTGCCTGTGGTCGTCCGAGACGCAGCACGATCCGTTCCTGCCGCTGGCGGTGGCCGCCTGCGTGACCTCGTCCATCAAGCTGGGCACCGCCATCGCGGTGGCCTTCCCGCGCAGCCCCATGGTGACCGCCCACATCGCCTGGGACCTGCAGAAGGCCTCCGGCGGCCGCTTCATCCTGGGGCTGGGCTCGCAGGTCAAGGGGCACAACGAGCGGCGGTTCTCGGTCACGTTCGACGCCCCCGGCCCGCGCATGCGGGAGCTGGTCCTGGCGCTGCGCGCCATCTGGGATTGCTGGCAGCACGGCACCCGGCTGGACTTCAAGGGCCAGTTCTACCGCTTCGACCTGATGACGCCGTTCTTCAATCCCGGGCCCATCGCCCACCCCCGGATCCCCGTCTATCTCGCCGGCGTCAACCCGCTGATGTGCCGGGTGGCGGGCGAGGTGGCCGACGGCCTGCACGTGCACCCCTTCAACAGCCCGCGCTACCTGCGCGAGCACGTCCGGCCGGCGGTGGAGGAGGGGCTGCGCCGGGCCGGGCGCGACGGCCGGGACTTCACCTACGCCACCTCCACGTTCGTCGTCGTCGGGGACACCGAGGCGGAGCAGGCGCAGGCGCGGCAGGCGGTACGCCAGCAGATCGCCTTCTATGCCTCCACCCGCACCTACGAGCCGGTCCTGGCCGCGCACGGCTGGCAGGACCTGGTCCCCCACCTGCACCGCAAGTCGATCGAGGGCGACTGGAGCGGGATGGCCAGCCTGATCACCGACGAGATGGTGGACACCTATGCCGTCACCGGCACCTGGGACACCATCGCGGCCCGGGTGCAGGAGCGCTACGCGGGCCTGCTCGACCGGACCGCCTTCTACCAGCCGCACCAGCCGGGGCTCGACGACCCTCGCCTGCCCCGCGTCGTCAAGGAGTTCAACGGATGAGCCAGGATCTCTACGACCTCGGAGACCGCCCGCCGCTCGGGCACGTCCCCGCCCGCATGCACGCCTACGTGGTGCGGCAGAGCCGCTTCGGGCCGCCCCGCCAGGCCTGGCAGCGGGAGGTCATCCCGACGCCGTCCATCGGCCCCGACGAGGTGCTCGTCTACGTCATGGCCTCGGGGATCAACTACAACAACGTCTGGGCCGCGCTGGGCTATCCCCTCGACGTCATCGCCGAGCGCCAGCGGCTGGGCGAGCCCGAGGACTTCCACGCCGGCGGCAGCGACTGCGCCGGCATCGTGTGGGCGGTCGGCCGCGACGTGAGGACCGTCGCCGTGGGCGACGAGGTCATCGTCCACAGCGGGTGGTGGCGGCCCGACGACCCGTGGGTGAAGGCCGGCAAGGACCCGATGCTGGCCGAGTCCACGCGCATCTGGGGCTACCAGACCAACTACGGCTCGTACGGTCAGTTCGCGCGCGCCCAGGCCCACCAGTGCGTGCCCAAGCCGCCCCGGCTGACGTGGGAGGAAGCCGGGTGCTTCCTGCTGTGCGGCTCCACCGCCTACCGGATGCTGATGGGCTGGCCGCCCCACACGGTCGAGCCGGGCACCGTCGTCCTCGTCTGGGGCGCCGCCGGGGGGCTGGGCAGCCTGGCGCTCGAGATCACCCGGGCCCTGGGCGGGCGCCCGGTGGCCGTGGTCGGCGACGAGGACAAGCGGAAGTTCTGCCTGGACCACGGCGCGGTCGGCGTCATCAACCGCAAGAACTTCAGCCACTGGGGGAGGATGCCGGACACCGCGGACGCCCGGGCCTACGGCGAGTGGCTGAAGGGGGCGCGCGCCTTCGGCAAGGCGATCTGGGACGTGCTCGGCGAGCGCACGAGCCCGCACATCGTCTTCGAGCACCCGGGGGAGGCCACCCTGCCCACCTCGGGGTTCGTGTGCGCCACCGGCGGCATGGTCGTCATCTGCGCCGGCACCACCGGGTACAACGTCACCATGGATCTGCGCTACCACTGGATGCGCCAGAAGCGCTTCCAAGGCAGCCACCTCTCCAACGACGAGCAGGCGGCGGCGGTCACCCGCCTGGTGGCCGAGGGCAAGGTGGATCCCTGCCTCAGCCGCACCTATGACTTCGACGACATCCCGGAGTGTCACCAGCTGATGCTGGAGAACCGACATCCCTACGGCAACATGGCCGTGCTGGTCAATGCCCGCCAGCCCGGGCAAGGCCGCTCGGCATGAAGGCGCTGGCGTTCGACGAGTTCGGCGGCGCCGACCGGCTGCGCTGGCGGGAGGTCCCCGACCCGAAGGTCGGCGCCGACCAGGTGCTGCTCCGGGTCCGGGCCTGCGCCCTCAACCACCTCGATCTCTTCGTGCGGCAGGGCATTCCCGCCCTGCGCACGCCGCTGCCCTTCTGGACCGGCTCGGACATCGCGGGCGAGGTCGTGGCGGCGGGCGCGGACGTGCAGGGCGTGACCGTCGGCCAGCGGGTGGCCGTCAACCCGAGCCTCTCGTGCGGGCGCTGCGAGTTCTGCCTGCAGGGCGAGGACTGCCTGTGCGTGCAGTACGGCCTCATCGGCGAGCACGTGCCCGGCGGCCTGGCCGAGTACGTCGCCGTGCCGGCCGCCAACGTTCTCCCGCTCCCCGACCACATCCCGAGCGAGGACGCCGCCGCCTTCATCCTCGTCAACATGACCGCCTGGCGGATGGTGGTCACCCAGGGTCAGGTCCGGCCCGGCCAGGACGTGCTCATCCTCGGCGTCGGCGGCGGGGTCTCCTCCACCGCCGTGCAGATCGCCAAGCTCTGCGGCGCGCGGGTGATCGTGACGTCGTCCAGCGACGACAAGCTGGCCCGGGCGCGGGCCCTCGGCGCCGACGTCGGCATCAACTATGCCCGCGAGGACTGGCCGAAGGCCGTGCGCGAGCTGACCGGCAAGCGCGGGGTGGACGTCGTGATCGAGAACGTCGGCGCCGCCACCTGGAAGCACTCCCTCCGCGCGCTGCGCAAGGGGGGGCGCCTGGTCACCTGCGGCGCCACCACGGGCCCGATCGGCGAGACGGACATCCGCATCGTGTTCTGGAATCAGCTGCACATCATCGGCTCGACCATGGCCACCCGGAAGGAGTTCCACGACGTGATGCGGCTCTTCTTCGCCGGCCGCCTGCGCGCGATCGTGGACGAGGTGCTGCCCATCGAGCAGGGGGCCGAGGCCCAGCGGCGGCTGGAGCAAGGCCAGCAGTTCGGCAAGATCGTCCTGCGGCTGCCCTGACGCCCGGGGCCCGCGCCGCCCAGCGTCCTGTCCGGGGTGCCCTGACGTCCGGGCATCCCGGGCGGCGCGCGCGAGGGCGGGGCGTCCCGGATCATCGCGTCGGACCGCACCTCACGCCGCCGCCCGCCCCGGCTCCGGCCCTGGCCCGCCCCTTGCTCGCCTCCCCTCCGCGCACGGCACCGCCGGGGATGCGGTGCGGCAAGGGAGGGCGGCATGAGGACACGCGGCTGGCGCTCGATTCCCGTCCTGGCGCTCCTCGCCCTGCCGGGGACGGGGCCGGCGGGCGCGCAGGACTTCCGCCCCCTTCTCACCGAGCAGTACGTCCGCGAGGCCGGGACGCCGGTCACCGTGCGCCGGACGTTCACGACCTGCGACCCCGGCGGGCTCTTCCGCCTGGTGGTGGTCAACGGCCCCGGCGGCCAGGCCCGGATCAGCGCGGCCTCGGTGTGGCTGAACGGCCTCGAGATCGTGACCGAGGACGATCTCAACCAGCAGGTCAGCCGGCTCGAGCAGTCGGTCGGTGGGCTCCGGAGCGAGAACGTGCTGGAGGTCCGGGTGCGGAGCGGGCCCGGCGGCGTGCTGGCGCTGACGGTCGAAGGAGCGGAGGCGTGCGGCGCGCGGATCACGAGCCCGGCCCCCGGGGCGACCGTGCCCGCCGGGCTGCTGCTGGTGCATGGCGCCCTGGCGACACCGGGCGCGACCGCGGTCGGGATCACGGTCAACGGCGTGCCGGGCCTCGTGGAGGCCGACCGCTTCGCGGCGCTGGTGCCGGTGGACCCCGCGGTCACCTCCCTCGCCGTCGAGGTCAACGACTTCGGCGGCACCCGGAGCCGGGACAGCGTCCCGATCACCGTCGTCGCCGCGGACGAGGCGGCCGTCCGGCTGCTGCCGGCCCGGGCCGCGGGCACGCCGCCCCTGACGACGGGCTTCACGGTCTCGAGCCTGGCCGGTGTCAGCCAGGTCGTGCTCGATGCCGACGGCGATGGCGTCGCCGAGTTCACCGGGCCCAGCCTCGCGGGGCAGACGTTCACGTACTCCCGGGCCGGGCTCTACATCCCCAGAGTCCAGGTCATGGACGTGGACGGCGCCACTCACACCGCCGCGACGATCGTCCACGTGGTGGACCCGGTGGCGCTCGACCTGCGCCTGCAGGCCCTCTGGGCGGCCGTGAAGGACGCGATCCGGGCCGGCAACCTGCCTGACGCCGCCCGGTTCCTGCACACGGACACGCGTGACCGCTACCACGCACAGCTGGCCCGGCTCAGCCCTCCCACGCTGGCCGACATCGACCGGCACATGACCGACATCCGGCTGGTCGAGATCGGCCTGGCCGGCGCCCAGTACGAGATGGTGCGGCTGCGGGACGGCGATCCCCTCTCGTTCGCCGTCTGGTTCCAGCTGGACCAGGACGGTCTGTGGCGGCTGAGGCGGTTCTGATGACCGCCGTGCGGTCCCCGTGGCGGCTCCCCCTGCCCCTCGCCGCCGGCCTCCTCCTGCTGGCCGCCGCCGCCGCGGCCGGCGACTACGATCCCACGTGGGGGCCGTTCCGCGGCCGCATCGTGGACGCCGACACCGGCCAGCCCATTCCCGGCGCCGTCGCGATCGTCGTCTGGCTGCAGAATCTGCCGAGCCCGGTCCACGGGCGGCTCACCTACTTCGATGCCCGGGCCGCGGTGGCCGGTCCCGACGGCACGTTCGAGATTCCCCGGCGGTCCCGTCCGTTCTGGAGCGCCCGGATCGACCCTCCGCGCTTCGACTACACCGCGCCCGGCTACGTCGTGTGGAATGTCGAGGAGGTCTGGCGGAGACCTGGCCGGGTGGAGATGAAACGAGCGAGCAGTCTGAGCGAGCAGGAACGCTTCCGGCCTCGGGGCACCGGGCGCGCGGGTCTCATTCCGCTCGAGGATCAGCAGCGCCTGCTCGAATCCGTGAACGCCGAGCGGGACCGGATGGGCCTCCTCCCGCTGACCAGCCTGAGAGGAGAACCATGATCGCGTTGCGGCATGCAGTACCGATGCTCGTCATGATCGTGTCCTTCGCAGCGGTCCCGCAGCCCGTGGTCGCCCTCACGGTCGAGAGTCACCAGCTGATCAACGAGGCCGCGGGAAGCCATCCGGGGCTCGACGTCGCGCTCAGAGCGCAGCTCGGGTTCCTGCGCGGAATCGGTGAGGCCTTCCGCGGACGTACGGTCCTGCAGTGGCTCGGGGAAGGCGGCATCAGGGAGGACGACGACGTGCGGTTCCTCGGCCACTTCCATGACCCGCTCCAGATCTGGAGCGCGGCCGGGCTCGGCCCGGCGCCCTCCTCGATTCGCTGGATGCAGAGCCCGACGAACGTCTGGTCCTGGCAGCGGGTCCGTGCCCATTACCACACGGCCCTCACCTCGCGCAGTCCGGCGGAACGGGAGCGGGCCTGGGCCGACACCTTCCGGGGACTCGGGCAGCTCATGCACCTGGTCGTCGATGCGTCCGTGCCTGAGCACGTACGTCAGGATGCGCATCCCCGGGAGAGCATCTGCCGCTTCCTCGGGCTCGAGTGCGCCGGCAGCTACGAGCACTGGGTCTCCGACAATGTGCCGCTGGCGCCGCCTCCGGCCGGGTTCGACCCTGCGATCCTCGGTCGGCCGACCCCAGATGCGGCTGCGCCGGTGCCCGTCGCGCGGCTGATCGACACCGATACCTACAACCCCGGCAATCACCCGAACATCACCTTGACCGGGGCGATCGGCATCGCCGAGGTGGCCAACGCCAACTTCTTCAGCGAGGACACCTTCGACGGCAGCTACCCGTTCCCGAGCCTGGCCGGGCTCCGCCCCACCCGGCATCCGTCGCTCGCCACCGGCCGCGCCCGCGCCTACTTCGTCAAGGCCGACGGCGAGGGCCTGGCCGTCGACCCGGTGGCCGCCGAGTGCGTGCTCTTCGAGGCCGCGACCGCCGAAGCCGTGCTCGTTCCCGACACCGGCTACTGCGCCGACGAGAACGTCTGGCAGGCGACCGCCCGGATCATGCTGCCGCTGGCGGTCGGGTATGCCCGCGGGGTGCTCGACTACTTCTTCCGCGGCCGGATCGAGATCGCCCCTCCGGCGCGCTACGCCTACGGGCTGGCCACGTTCGAGCCCGGCAATGCCGGCCACTTCACCCGGCTGCGCTTCAAGATCCGCAATGCCACCGCCGGGGACGAGCCGGCCGGTGCCGGGCAGGTCGTGGCCGTCATGCGCTACCGGCAACCCGTGGCGGGCAGCATCATCCAGAACCCGCTGGCGCCGCTGACCGCCCCGCGGTGGGCCGTCTCGGCGCCGCAGACGGTCGCGCTCACGCGCGAGTTCCGGGAGCTGGTCTTCGACTTCAGCGGCAGTCCCATCCCGACGAACGCGGCCGACCTGTTCCTCACCGTCGTCTACCGCGGGCCGCTCGGTTTGGAGGCGGACGGCGTGGCGGCCGGGGGGCGGGACCTGCTCGAGCCGGATCCCATCGACCGCGCGAACATCACCGACTGGGATTGCTTCGAGGGCGTGCACTACCAGGTGGCGCTCGGCGACCAGATCCTGCCTCCCTTCGACCCCCCGGCGGCGGTCCAGCGGGACGTGAACCGCGACGGGGTGCAGGACCTGTTCGGCCCCTGGCTGGAGCGCGGCGTCCTGCTGAAGACCTTTCCCGCAGCCGGCCCCGTGCCGTCGGTTTCCGAGGCCAGCTTCGACCAGCACGTGCCCGAGCAGCGCCATGCCACGTACAGCCGGTACCTGGTGCTGCAGGACGAGCGGTTCTACGGGCTGGCTGCCCTGCGCCGCGAGGTGACGGAGTTCTCCACCGCTTCCACGACCCGGGACACGCAGGAGTTCGCCGTCATCCCGGGCGTCCTCAACCACCTGTTCCAGGGGCCCGGCGGCCTGATCTTCAGGGAGCTCACCCTGGCCGGCGTCTACCGTGGCCTGCCGACGTACCGGATCTTCGTCGTCAGGACCGACGGGATGGCCCGCTGTCCGGCCGGTGAGGCGCTGCTCGATCCGCCGCTCGGCCCGAGCCCGCACGTCATCGCCCTCGACTAGGAGGCGTCCGCGATGGATCGTCGAGTTCCGGTCATCGGCGCTCTGGGTCTGCTTCTCGCGCTGGCGGCCCCGGCCGGGGCCCAGCTCAGGTACTGGGGCCGCGAGCCCGGGAGCGGCCGGGGCGTGGTCGAGGACGCGGGACGGATGCTGGCGGTCACCCCGGGGGTGGAGATCCCCGCCTGGGGGCGCGTGCACGAGGTGGGCGACCAGGAGCTGGTCGTGGACTACCACCTCTCGGAAGCCGACAAGGCCCAGCTCCGGGCGGAGGGCGCCGCGGTGGTGGATGTCATCCGCACCCGCGTCCTTCGCGAGGACCTGCGGCAGATCGGCCCTCGCCGCTGAGCCGGCCCCGCGCCGCGCCGGGGCTAGTCGCGGCCACGGCGCTCCGGGCGCTCGAAGCGCTCCACCCGCTACCGGCTCCGGTCGTCCCGGCGCTCGATGGGCGGGTGGGGCTCGCGGTGTCCATCGCGTCCCCGTCCCTCGGGAGGCCCCGGACGCCCGGCCCGGTGCCCGCCGTCACCACCGTCCGGACCGTCGAGGGGCTCACCGGACGGCTCGCGCGGCTCACGGTGTTCCGGCATCGCCCTCACCGCCGGTCGTGGCGGCGATTCGAGCCCGCCGGGCCGCCCGGACGGCTCACCGCCGCCGACGCGCTCGAGCTGCTCCAGCCGCTCGATCCGCGTCAGCTCCAGGTGCCGGGGGGCGGTCGCCTCCTGGATCGGCTCGGGCGGGCGCGGGCCGACGGCGCCCGCGGGCGCGGGCCTCGACCCCGGGTAGCCGCCGGCGGGTGGCGACGGCGGAGAGGACTCCGGCGCCGCCGCCGGTCCGTCCCGGCGCCCGGGAAGGTCGGGCCACGAAGGGTCCCACACATCGCGCGAGGCTGGCACGGGATCACGGCCAGGAGGTGCCGGATAGAACCAGACGGCGAGCGCCGGCTCCTCCGGAGTCTGCTTGCCCGCCCCACCGGCCGAGGCTCCGCCGTACCCGGCACGTTCCGGTGGCTTCCGCTCCGGCAGCCCCGGGCTGGCGCCGGCCCCGCTGCCGGGTGTCGCGGCGGCCAGACGGTCGGGCGGCTCGCGCAGGCCCCGGACACGGGCGCGAACCCGGTTGGCTGCATCGGCCATGTCGTGCAGCGTGCTGGCCATGCCGCTGACACGATCCTGCAGCGTCCGGAGCTGCGGGGCGGCCGGGGTCGACGCCATGGCGGCGATCACGCCCGTGACGGCCAGCAGGCCAGCCGCGCCGAAGGCGCCGGCGGCCAGGACGTGGCCCAGGCGCGTGATGCGTCGGCGCCGGCGCTCGACAACCGGCTGCGCCTCCGGCGTGGTGAACCCGTACGCGTAGGCCAGGACGCAGACGAGCAGCGCGCCCAGCGCCGCGGCCACGATCGCTCCGAGCAGCGCGTACTGCGCAAGCATGTTCACAGTGATGGTCCCCACCGGTCACCAGCAGCAACCGGAGCGCCAGGGAGCCGGCGCGGAGCGCGATGTCAGCGCGCGGGTTCGGCCACCTCGACGCGCCGGAGCAGCCCGTCGAGCGTGCCCTGCAGGCGACCGATCCCGGCCTCGAGGGCCTGGATCCTGGCCTCCAGCGTCCGGATCTCGTCGGCGAGTCGTGCGGGCATGTCCCCCGGCGCGGTGCCGGCCGCGCGGGGAGCCAGCGCGGTCACGGAGAGCAGGGCCGTGACGGCGAAGCACACCGCCGCCAGACTGTGGCCGAGGCGCGTGAAGAAGAGCCGGCGCCGGGCAGCCGCCGGGGCCTCATCGTCCGGCGGACCGAAGCCGTACCGGACGATCAGCAGGCAGAGGACGATGCCGCCGACGGCGCTGGCGACGACGCTGCCGGTGAGCGCGTACTGCGCAGCGAGCTGCACAGGCGGCTGCATCTGCGTCCCATCGTGCCGGCGGCGCAATTCTCGGGCCAGACCCGGCCGGCCACGCTCACCACCGCCCGAACCTCCACGAGACCTCGGTGCCGAGGCCCCAGTCCGGACTGCCGTCGGTGAGCCCCACGAACGCGTAGGGGCTGACGGACAGGACCGGGGAGATCCTGACCGTCGCCACGCCGCCCAGCTCGAGCGGATCGTCGTTGCCGGCCACGAGCGCGCGGCGCCAGTCCACGAAGGCGCTCAGCGTGAGGACCTCCGTCACCCGGCGACCGGCGCCCAGGAACACGGCTGGACGATCGCGAAGGTCGAGGCCCGGGGGATCGCCCATGAAGGTGTAGCTGAGGTCCCCGAAGATGAAGAAGCCGGGGAACGTCTTGTCGAATTCCAGCCCCAGCCCGACGTCCGTCTCGCCGGTGCCGAGGTTCTCGTCCTCGTCGGCCGTGGGCAGCTTCAGCTTGACGAACGGCGCCAGGGTGGGGATCCAGGAACCCGGCCCCGGGTCGTCGATCAGGTAGTAGCGGCCGCGGAGGATCGTGTCGCCGAGGCCCGACGCCTCCTGCCGATCCCGGTCCCGCCGCCCGGTCTCCTGCGGCGTGCCCTCGACGATGACGACGTCGGCCGGGGCGTTCAGCCTGACGTACGAGCCGGTGACGCCGATGTCGAAGGTGTCGCCCAGGTACCGGAACGTCACCGGGAAGAAGAACGCGCGGGTCGTCTGCGAGGTACCGAAGTCCCCCTCGTCGTAGCTGGGCCCGAACTTGAGCTGGAAGTGCTCGCGCTGCCCCCACGCCATCCCCGGGGCGAGCAGGACGATGCTCAGCGCGATCGGGAGCAGCCGGCGGCCGGGGCTCATGTGCCTCCACTGTCCCCGGCCCGGCGCGGCTTGTCAACGGGCCGGGGCCGCCCGTGAATGTTGGTGCGGATTGACCGACACCGTAGGATAGACGGGAGCGCGGAGGCGAGCAGGTGACGGACGGCGAGCGGACGATGGCGATCCTGGTCGGGGGCGGGCCGGCCCCCGGGATCAACGCCGTGATCGCGGCCGCCACCATCGAGGCCCGCAACCACGGCGTGCGCGTCCTCGGCTGCTACGACGGGTTCCGCTGGCTCGTGCAGGGCGACACCCGGCACGTCGTCGAGCTGGGCATCAGCGACATCTCCCGCATCCACTTCGACGGCGGCTCCATCCTCCGCACCTCGAGGACGAACCCGACCCGCACGCCGGATGGCGTCAAGCGCGTGGCCGATACCCTGCACCTGCTCGGCGTCACGTACCTCATGACCATCGGCGGCGACGACACGGCCTTCGCCGCCGCCCGGCTGGCCAAGGCCATGCCCGGCCTGCAGGTCGCTCACGTCCCCAAGACGATCGACAACGACCTGCCCCTGCCCAGCGACATCGTCACGTTCGGCTTCACCACCGCCTGCAACCTGGGCAAGGACCTGGTGCGGAACCTGATGGAGGATGCGGCGACCACCGAGCGGTGGTTCTTCGTGACGGTCATGGGCCGGCACGCCGGACACCTGGCGCTCGGCATCGGCGGCGCGGCCGGCGCCACCCTGACGCTCATCGCCGAGGAGTTCGCGGAGCCGCAGCTGAGCCTGGACCGGCTGGCCGACATCCTGGAAGGCGCCATCATCAAGCGCCGGGCGCTGGGCCGCGATCACGGGGTGGCCATCCTCTCCGAGGGTCTGGCCGAGAAGCTCGATCCCCAGACGCTGGGCCCGGTGGAGCGGGATCAGTTCGGCAACGTGCGGCTCTCGGAGCTGGAGCTGGGCCGCCTGCTCAAGGACCGGGTCACGGCCAGCCTCCGCAGCCGCGGCCTGGACGTCACCATCGTGGCCAAGGAGCTGGGCTACGAGCTGCGCTGCGCGCCCCCGGGGGCGCACGACATCCAGTACTGCCGCAGTCTCGGCTACTGGGCGACCCGGTTCCTGCTGGAAGGCGGCAGCAACGCCATGGTCACGATCCAGGCCGGGCGGCTCGTGCCCATCCCCTTCGGGCTGATGATGGATCCCAAGACCGGCAAGATCCGCGTGCGCTACGTGGACGTGGAGTCGGAGATGTACCAGACCCTCTGGGCCTACATGATCCGGCTCAAGCCGGAGGACTTCGACCAGCCCGAGATGCTGGTGGCGCTGAGCAAGGCCGCCAACCTGAACGAGTCCGAGTTCATCGCGCGCTTCGGCCCTCTGGTCGGCCGGGATTGACCCCGTCCGTGCGCTGGGCGGCCAGCCGGGCCAGCGCGTCCGCCGTGTCCGTCGCCGCCTCCAGCAGGTCCAGGGTCGTCGCCGTCGGGATCCGCAGCGAGATCTCCCCGGCTCGCTGGGCCGCCAGGGCCTCGGGAGGCGTCAGCCATCGGACCCCGACGATCTCGCGCTCGTCGGCCACCGCCACCTGGCCGGCCGGCATGGCGGCGGCGAAGAAGCGCGTGTCGAAGCGGAGCGGCCGTCCCTCCGGGGTGATCCAGTGCGCGAAGTAGACGAGGCGGTCGGTCGCCAGCCGCAAGCGGGCGGCCCGCAGCATCGTCCAGAAGGCGCGGTTGTCCCGCTGGCAAGCTCGCCGGTGCTCGGCCAGCCGCACCACGTCCCCGGCCAGCAGCCTGCCGTCCGCGCCGTACGCCAAGAGGATGCCGACCTCCTCGAAGGTCTCGCGGATGGCGCCGATCCAGTAGCCGAGCGCCGGCCGGGGCTCGGCCAGGCCGAGGACGCGGGCCGCCGCGGCCGCGTCGAGCCCCACGCACCAGGCCTCGGCGTCCTCCGGGTTGTCGTCCGCCTCCAGGCGCCCACCCGGGAAGACGTGGTCGCCGGCCGCGAAGCGGCTGTTCTGATGGCGCTGGATCAGCAGCGTCTCCACGCCGCCCGCGGGCCGGTCCCGCAGGAGCACCAGGGTGGCGGCGGGGGCGGGGATGACGGGCGGCGGTTTGACGGACACCCCGGCAGTGTGACACGATGCACGCGCTCCTGTCATTTCGCGGCATCCGAGGAGGATCGTGCATGGGCGCTGACGCCCGGCTCAAGGAGAAGGGCATCACCCTGCCGGCCCCGGCCACGCCGGTCGCCAACTACGTGGGGGCGGTGCGGACCGGCAACCTGCTGTTCGTGTCCGGCCACGGCCCCCTGCGGACCGATGGCCGGCCCTCGGCCCGGGGCAAGGTGGGCCGCGATCTGACCGTCGAGCAGGGCTACCAGGTGGCGCGAGAGGTCGGCCTGAGCCTGCTGGCCACCGTCCGGGCTCAGCTGGGCAGCCTGGACCGGGTGAAGCGGGTGGTGAAGGTGCTGGGCATGGTGAACTCCGCGGAGGGCTTCGGCGATCAACCCCGGGTCATCAACGGGTTCTCCGACCTGATGGTCGAGGTCTTCGGCGAGCAGATCGGCAAGCACGCCCGGTCGGCGGTCGGGATGGCCGAGCTGCCGATGGGCATCCCGGTCGAGATCGAGATGGTCCTCGAGGTGGAGTAAGTGAACGAGCTGGGTCACGTCGCCGTCACGCTGATCTCGCTGCTCTTCCTGGCCATCCTGGGCGCGGTCGCCGGGGCGGCCATCCCGGGCCTCTTCATGCCCCTGGTCGCTCCGCTGCTCGACAAGATCCTGCCCGCCCGGAAGCGCTAGTCTCCATGGGCGCGAAATACGTCGGCGCCGCCGTCCGGCGGCGCGAGGATCCGCGCCTGCTGCGCGGGGAGGGGCGGTTCCTCGACGACATCACGCTGCCGGGCCTGCTGCACGCGGCCTTCCTGAGATCGCCGCACGCGCACGCGCGCATCCGCGCCATCCGGACCGAGCGGGCGGCGGCGCTGCCCGGGGTCGTGGCCGTCTTCACCCACGCCACCCTGGCCCGCTGGATGAAGCCCCTGCCCCTGTTCGGGGCCGCCCCCCCGGGGCTGGCCGCCGCGGTCAGCTTCGAGATCCGCCAGGCGCCCCAGGTCGCCCTGTGCCGCGACCGCGCCCGCCACGTGGGCGAGATCGTCGCCATGGTGGTGGCCGACAGCCGGGCCCGCGCCGAGGACGCCGCCGAGCTCATCGAGGTGGACTGGGAGCCCCTGCCCCCCGTCACCGACATGCGCGCCGCGCTGGAGCCGGACGCGCCGCTGGTCCACCCGGAGTGGGGCACCAATCTGGCCGTCGGCTTCACGCACGGCATCGGCGACCCGGACCAGGCCTTCGCCCGGGCCGACGTCGTCGTCCGCGAGACCTTCCACATCCAGCGCTATGTCGGCATGCCCATCGAGCCCCGCGGGGTGATCGCGGCCTGGGACCGTCGCGACGGTTCCCTGACGACCTGGAACAGCACGCAGGTCTCGCACTTCGTGCAGCAGGGCCTGGCCGCCACGCTGGAGCTGCCGCACCACAAGGTGCGGGTCATCGCGCCCGACCTCGGCGGCGGCTTCGGCACCAAGGCGTCCGGGTACGCCGAGGACCAGCTCATCCCCATCGCGGCCAGGGTGCTGGACCGCCCGGTGAAGTGGGTGGAGGACCGCCGCGAGCACATGATGGGCGCCGCGCACGCCCGCCATCAGATCCACGAGATCGCGGTGGCGGCCTCCCGCGAGGGGGTGATCCTCGGCCTGCGGGACCGCATCTGGCTCGACCTGGGCGCCTACAACGTGTGGGGCATCGTGCTGCCCTACAACACGGTGGCCCATTTGATCGGGCCCCACCGCATCCGGAACCTGCAGGTGGACGTCCGGGCGGTGACCACGAACAAGACGCCCAATGCGCCCTACCGGGGCGCCGGCCGCCCGGAGACCGTCTTCGCCATGGACCGCATCGTGGACTGCCTGGCTCGCGAGCTGGGCCAGGACCCGGCCGAGATCCGCCGCCGGAACTACATCCGGGCCGACGAGCTGCCCTACGACTTCGGCATGCCCTACCGGGACGGCAACCCGCTCGTGTACGACAGTGGCGACTTCCCGGCCGCCCTGGAGGCCGCGTTGCGGGCCGCCGGCTACGACGAGTTCCGGCGGCAGCAGGCGTCGCTGTGGGCGCAGGGCGTCTGGCGGGGCATCGGCATCTCCGGCTACGTGGAGGGCACCGCCATCGGGCCCTACGAGGGCGCCACCGTCAAGCTCGACGCGTCGGGGCGGGTGGTGGTGGCCACCGGCGCCGTGAACTCCGGCCAGGGCCACGAGACCTCCTTCGCCCAGGTCGCGGCCGACGCCCTCGGCGTCCCCCTCGACTGGGTCACGGTGATCGGCGGCGACACGGCGGCCGTCCCCTTCGGCGTCGGCACGTTCGCCAGCCGGAGCGCGGTGACGGCGGGCAGCTCGATCGTGGACGCCTGCCGGGAGGTGCGAGGCAAGCTCGTCGAGGCCGCGGCCGCGCTCCTGGAGGCCGCGCCCCGGGACGTCGAGATCGAGGACGGGCAGGCCTACGTCCGGGGCGTCCCGGCCTCGGCGGTCCCGCTGGCCCGGGTCATCCAGGCCTCCCTCCCCACGTTCGCCCGCCCCGGGGTGCGAAGCCCGGACTTCGAGGCGACGGCCTACCACCACGTGCCCACCGTCACCTTCGCCAGCGCCGTCCACGTGGCCGTGGTCGAAGTGGACGTGGGCACCGGGCACGTCAAGCTGCTCCGCTACGTCGTGGCGCACGACTGCGGCAAGGTGATCAACCCGCTGATCGTCGAGGGCCAGGTCCACGGGGGGGTGGCCCAGGGCGTGGGCGGAGCCCTCCTGGAGGAGATGGTCTACGACGAGCAGGGGCAGCTCCTGACCGCCAGCCTCATGGACTATCTGGTGCCCACCTCGGCCGAGCTGCCGCCCATCGAGACGGTGCACCTGGAGTTCCCTTCCCCGCGCAACCCGCTGGGCGCCAAGGGGCTGGGGGAGGGCGGCGCCATCTCGCCACCAGCCGCCATCGCCAATGCCATCGAGGACGCGCTGCGCCCGCTCGGGGTGCGGATCCGGGAGACGCCGGTGAGCCCGTCGCGCCTGCTGGCCCTCATCGGAGAGCCGCGGTGAAACCGGCGCCGTTCGAGTATCTCGACCCGCGCACGGTCGAGGAGGCGCTCGAGCAGCTGGCCGCGCGCGGCGACGACGCCAAGGTGCTGGCCGGCGGCCAGAGCCTGGTGCCGATGATGAACTTCCGGCTGGCCCGGCCCGCCGTCCTGGTCGACGTCAATCGCCTCGGCGGCCTCGACGGGATCACGGAGTCGGACGGGACCGTGCGGGTGGGGGCGCTCGTCCGCCAGCGGGCGCTGGAGCGCTGGGCGGCCGGACGCGCGCCCCTGCTGCAGGCCGGCCTCCGCCTGCTCGGGCACGTCGCCATCCGCACCCGCGGGACCGTGGCCGGATCCATCGCCCATGCCGACCCGGCGGCCGAGCTGCCTGCCCTCCTGCTCTGCCTCGATGGCCAGGTGGTCGCGCGCCGCCGGGGCGGCGAGCGCACGATCCCCGCCGCCGGCTTCTTTCAGGGCCCGCTCCTCACCGCGCTGGCGCCCGACGAGCTGGTGGTCGAGACGCGCTGGCCGCTGCCCCCAGCCGAGGCGGGCTGGGGCCTGCACGAGGTCGCCCGCCGTCACGGCGACTTCGCGCTGGTC